>DAOUPY010000243.1 GCA_030625925.1 Fusobacteriaceae bacterium
TTTCTCTCTTATTTTTAAGATTCATTATTTGAATAATGTTTTTATATAGCTTTGAGAACGATTCTCAAAAGGTCGCTTTTTTATGTGTGTCCAGTTTCATGGTTACAGTTTAAATTGAGTGTCCTTTTAAGGTTGATTTTATTAATGTCCATTATGAAAGTCCCAAAATGAATATTAGGTAACATTTATTCAAAAGAGGGAGAATGTAAATACCCATTTATTTTCCCATTCTTAAAATTTCCTTTATGTTCGATTTCTCCATTTTCGTAATATTCAATCCATTTCCCATTTTGCCATCCATCTTTAAAATTTGTTTTAACTTTTATTTGTCCATTTTTGTAATAGCCAATAATTTTTCCGTTTATTTCCCCATCCTTAAAATTTATTTTATATTCAATTTGTCCATTTTCATAGTAGGAAATAGCTTTTCCTGTATATGGAGTTTTTTTGTTTGTTTCATAATATATCCCATTTATTTTATGTAATGACTTTTGATTAGATATCCAGTTTCTATTATGTAATGGCTTTTGATTAGATTTCCAATAACTTATTAAACTTTCACTATTCCAATAACCTACTAAACTTATACTAATCACTAATATTAATAGTCTTTTTTTCATCCTCCTCCCCCCCTCTTTTATTCTTTTAAGGTTATTAACTACTATTTAAGTATGCTTTAAAGTAATAATAAAATCAATTTTTTAAGTCTATTGATATTACGTCAAGTTCTTGGACAATATTTTTTTCGCCTGTTAACAACACTTTTTATAGTCAAGAGGAGACTTCCAATTTAATTTCTTCTGGATTCTTCTCTTGTTATACCAACCTTCAATATATTCTATAATTTCTTCATTTGCTTCTTCATAATTTGTATATTCTCGCTGATGTATTAACTCTTTTTTTAACACCGAATGAAATGATTCTATACAAGCATTATCATATGGATTACCTTTTCTAGAGTAAGACCCTTTCATTTCTTTTTTCTCTATTATTTCTCTATAAATATTTGATGTATACTGACTTCCTCTATCTGTATGAACAATAACATTATTTGTATTCTTAATCTTCAGGCATGCCATTTCTAAACTTTCTATTACTATCTTTGTTGTCATCTCTTTTGAAAAACTCCAACCTAATATTTCGTTGTTGTATAGATCCATATACGAGCTTAAGTAACACCACCCATCTCGTTTAGTGTAAATATATGTTATATCTCCTACTATCTTTTCATACGCTTTTGCTGAACTGAAATCTTGCTCTAAAATGTTTGGAACCTTATTTTCTTCGATATATTTATTCCCGCCCTGCGGTTTGAATTTTTTTACTGTAATAGATTTTATATCTTTTTCCCGCATTAAATTTTGAATATGCTTTAAGCTATGAAATTCTCCTGATTTTATTAGTTCTTGATGTATTTTAGGTGCACCATACCTTTTATGGCTTCTTAACCATATTTCATATATTAATTTAGATAATTTTTCTCTTCGAATTTTGTTGACTGTTAGTTTGTTAAGCTTCCAATAATAGTAGGTGCTTTTGGGCACCTCTAAAATCTTTGTCAGCTTACTTATTGGATGAACCCTCGATAATTCTGTGATCATAGTTTGACATTGCTCATTGCTTAGTTTTTGGCGAATATGGTTATAGCCTTTTTTAAAATATCATTTTCCTCTTTTAATCTTTTCATTTCTTTTTTTATCTGTTCTAACTCTGAGTGAGATTCACTTTTTAACTTACTCTTTTCAGCTCTTTTTTTCTTACCTACTACCCAGTATCTAACTGTTGATTGTGGTACACCATATTCAATTGCTAAGTCTTTAATTTCCTTGCCGTTACCGTTGTTATACAATCTAACTATTGTTTCTTTTACCTCATCACTAAATCGCTCTTTTGCCATGCTAGACCTCCACTTTTCTATTCGATTTTATCATATCAAACGAAAACATGATTGTCCAATATCTATACTAACACCATATTATAGATATTCCCATTAGTTAGTAAAAATTCCCCAATTCTCACATCTATTTTTTTCACTAAAATATCGTCGATTAACTCTAACACCATAGACATCTTTTTTCCGATTAACTGCAAAAGAAAGTGGTTAAAATTTGTACTTTCTCTTTTTAATGTTTCTATAGCCTGTCTAGGAATTATCTCAATCTTAGATTCTTCTGCTGCTTCTATTAAGAGATTAAAAGATATTTGTCCTATTATACAAGAAGATGACATCATACAAAACTCCCCTGGAAAGATATTAAAAAGAGTTATTTCTCTTCCATTGTTGGCGATTAGATATACCCTAAGCTTTCCCTCTTTAATAAGCAAAAGACCAGGGCAGGAATCCGCATCTATCCCCTCCTTATTTCTTAATTTTTTTTGTTGTTTATTTTGTAAAAATTGAAGTTTTTCCTCGGGCTTTAATATTTCTAATAATTTTTTTTCAGTCATCTCCTTATTCTCCTCTATTGATTGGCAGTCTAGCCTCACTTATTATTCCAAATGTATTTTACACTATTTAAATTTTTCTAAATATTGGTTTCATTTTATCGAAGGTAGTTATATATTCCACTTTAAGTTTCTTTAAAATTTCATAAGCTTTTGAAAAATCCATAGCAATCTGTTCCTTTGTATGGGCATCAGATCCTATGGTAATTATTTTCCCACCCAATTCAACATATTTTTTTATAATTTCAAAACATGGATAAACTCTATTTTCATTATATCTATATCCAGAAGTATTTATCTCTATTCCCTTTCCTTTTTCTATAAGTTTTTCTAAAATTTCTGTTATTAAATCCAAATTTTTCTTTAAATCTATTCCAAGAAATTCTTTTCCACCATATCTAGTGATAAAATCCAAATGTCCCCAAACATTATATTTAGTATATAAATTAATATTCTTTAAGATTGTTTGAAAATAAAGTTTTTGAACTTCATCCCGTGTTTTACCTTTTTGAATAATCCCATTGGACAAATCAATTTTATTAATTCCATGGTTAGAAGCAATGACAAAATCAAAGTCATATTTTTCCACTAAAGATTCCAGATAGTCTCTAGTCTGGGGTTGCACTCCAATTTCTATCCCATGCCTTATAGTTATTTTTTCTTTATAAATTTCTTTTAGTTTCATTATTTTCTCTTTGTATTTATCCAGATCTAAAGTCCATTCTTTAGGGTCTAGACCCAGCATATCATATTCCAAGTGGTCTGTAATGGCTATTTCATTTAGTCCCAAAGATATAGCCTGCCTCACTATATCATCTATATTTTCATTTGAATCTCCAGAAAAACTGCTGTGTATGTGATAATCTGCTCTAAACATAATTTTTACACTTCCTTTAAATTTTTTATAACTGCTTTAAATTCATATTCAAGTACTATATTATCATTTATTCTCTATTTTTAATATTTTTTTAAAGTTAATATAATGGAACAAAAATATTTTCTAAAATAGATAAAAATTATAGTGCTATTCAATCTCTATTTTCTTTCTGCTGAAGTTTATCGTTTAAAATGTTATAATAACAGGTATAATATTTAAATTTAAAGAGGTGGAAAATTTGGCAACAAAAAGTATAGAGAAATTAACCGATTATTTTTATAGGTTTCCAGGAATCGGGAAAAAATCTGCCAGCAGGTTGGCATTCCATATTTTAGAGATGGAAAAAAATGAGATAGAAGAATTTGTAAAGGCTGTCTATGAGGTAAAAGAAAACACTGAAAAATGTACAATCTGTGGTAACTTAAGTGAATCTCCTATTTGTGAGATTTGTGATAATGAAAGCAGGGATAGTTCTAT
>DAOUPY010000279.1 GCA_030625925.1 Fusobacteriaceae bacterium
CTCCATCTATTATATTTCCAAATTTATCCACTGCCATCAACCTGTCAGCGTCTCCATCATAGGCTAATCCTAGGTCTGCGCTGTATCCTACTACAACTTTAGCTAAAATTTCCGGATGAGTAGATCCACACTTTACATTTATATTAGTTCCATTGGGCAGGTCGTTTATAGATACTATCTCTGCTCCTAACCTTGAAAAAATTGATCTGGCTAATTTAAATGCTGCTCCATTGGCCGAATCCAAGATTATCTTCATCCCTGAAAAATCTCCCTTTACAGTAGATAATAGATAATCTCTATACAAGAAATAATTATCATCTTCCATAAGCACCTTCCCTACTTTGTCACCTGCTACACATTCCTTTGAGATCTTTTCATAGCTATCCATTAAAATTTCTAATTCTAACTCTGTCTCATCCGGTAACTTCGTTCCATTACTTCTGAATATCTTTATCCCATTATCCTTTGCCGGATTATGAGAGGCTGAAATCATTATCCCTGCATCAGCTGATTTCACTTGAGTAAGATATGCTATCCCTGGAGTCGGTAATACTCCTACATAGGTAATATGAACACCCATTGAAGATAAGCCTGCCATTAGAGCCGATCTCAACATATATCCAGATATTCTAGTATCACTTCCGATAACTACATCTATCTTTTTTTTATCAGGATTTTTTTTCTTCAGATAATAAGCCAGGGCATAACCTAATCTCATAGCTATATCAACTGTTAATTCCCTGTTAGCTTCGCCTCTTATTCCGTCTGTTCCAAAATATTTTCTTTTTTGCATAAAATCACTCCTTGTATCGCCTACTGCGAAACTAATAACTAACAACTAACAACTTATAAAAAACTTTTTTTGTCACAGATTGCACAGATTTAAAACCATTGATTATCACTAAGAAATGAGACAAAGAGTTACACGAAGCTTTAATTTTAAAATCAGTACTTAGTGTATCTTTGAGTTCTCTGTTCTTTGTAATTAATTTTTTGTGATAATTAGTGACATTTGTGACTAGTCTTTTTCTTTAATTATCAATTATATATTATCAATTAAAATTTTAATAAGTTGTATCCCTTAGCCTCAATCTGCTGGCTATTACTCCTATTATTCCTCCTGAAACTATCCCTATTCCTAAGAATATCATGATAAATATCAATATGGATCTTCCCATAATATCAGTATTTCTGAATAGAAGGAAATATACCACTATTAATTGTACTATATTATGGGTTAGGGCAGAAAAAATACTTATTGCCACAAGACTTAGGTGTTTTTTTAAACCATATAAAAAACACATGGCTCCTGTACTTATTACCCCGGATATCAAACTTATAAAAAACCCTGGGGTAAATAGGGTCCCGATCATCATCCCTTGAATGAGGATCCTTAAAAATAAAACCTCAAAGGCCATCTTTTTGCCAAATTTCACCAAAACTATTATTGTAGCTAAGTTAGCTAACCCCAATTTCATCCATGGAAAGGGTTTTGGAATTATCGTTTCGAATAACGAAAAATAGAGAGCTAGCAGCACAAAGGCTACTAAATAAAGCTCTCTCTTTTTATTTTCGTTTTTTTTATTTCTTTTCACAACTATACTCTTAAGCCAGCTTCCATTCCAAGTAAGTGCTCATATTTTTTTATGATTGGGTTGATCTCTTCCTCTATAAATTCCACTGTTTGTTGAGGAGCAAATCCAATAAAGTTTTTAGGATCTAATATTTTAACTAATTTTTCCTTGTCTATGTTGAAGTATTCATCAGCCAAGATTCTTTCAATAAGATCGTTATCTTTTCCTTCTATCTTAACTTGTTTTCCAGCTTCCATAGAGTGCTCTCTTATTCTTTCATGCAATTCCTGTCTATCTCCACCATTTTTTACACCTTCCATGATTATATACTCAGTGGCCATGAATGGTAATTCAGACATGATTCTCTTCTCTATCATCTTTGGATATACTACCATTCCATCAAAGATGTTTTGCATAATTACCAATATTGAATCTACTGCTAAAAATGCTTGTGGTACAGATAATCTCTTATTTGCTGAGTCATCTAATGTTCTTTCAAACCATTGAGTAGCTGCTGTCATAGCTGTACTTTGCTGCATCGCTATTACGAATTTTGCTAGTGATGAAACTCTCTCACTTCTCATTGGATTTCTTTTGTATGCCATAGCTGAAGATCCGATTTGTTTCTTTCCAAACGGTTCTTCTATTTCTTTTAGATGTTGTAATAATCTAATATCATTGGTTAATTTATGAGCCGTTTGAGCTATATTAGATAATAAGTTTAATGTCTCTGAATCTATCTTTCTATCATAAGTTTGACCAGTTACCATGAATCTTTTATCAAAACCTAATTTTTTAGAAACCATGATATCAAGCTGTTTTACCTTATCATAATCTCCATTGAATAACTCTTCAAAACTAGCCTGAGTTCCAGTTGTTCCCTTCACTCCTCTAAATCTCATATTTTCCATTCTAAATTCTAACTCTTCGAAATCTAACATTAAACTCTGTAACCATAATGTAGTTCTCTTTCCTACTGTAGTAAGCTGTGCAGCTTGGAAATGTGTAAATCCCAGGGTTGGAAGATCTTTATATTCCATTGCGAAATCAGACATATTTTTAAATACATTTATAAATTTCTTCTTTAAGATCTCATATCCGTCTTTTATTTGAATTAAATCCGTATTATCTCCTACATAAGCAGAAGTCGCTCCCAAATGAATAATTGGTGCCGCTGAAGGTGCCTGTACACCAAATGCATGCACATGGGCCATTACATCATGTCTTACCTCTAACTCTCTCTTAGCTGCAACATCATAGTTGATGTCGTTTACATATTTTTTCATCTCTGTTATTTGCTCATCGGTTATATTCAACCCTAATTCTTTTTCTGATTCTGCCAAGGCAATCCAAAGCCTTCTCCAGCTTGAAAATTTCTTATTCGGTGAAAAGTTTTCTAACATCTCTTTAGATCCATATCTCTCTACTAACGGGTTTGAATACACATTCATCATTATTCTCTTCATCTCCTAATATATTTTTATCCACCACATTTTATGGTAGTTATTAAACTTTTTATGTCTTCCTTCTTTTTCTCCAGGTGACCCATGATTTTTTCAACATCTTCTGCTGATCTTATTGTCCAAGTCAACGTCAACGCATCTCCCTCTAAATTTTTAGGGACTTCCACTGTTAATCCCTTGTTTTTTATTGAGTTTGTCAGACCTTTGACTTTATTCATAGCCTTGCTCATAACAGGATTTCTATATTCCCTTATGATCTTTAAAAATTTCATTGTATCGTGCTTTCTATTGTTGTTTAATTCTATCTTCATTTTTTCTATAAATTCTGAAAAATTTATACCCTTTATATTTTTTAATTCCTTAAAAAATTCTCCTACCTCTTTTTCAGTAGAATATGAAAGATGCAGATGTTTTTC
>DAOUPY010000462.1 GCA_030625925.1 Fusobacteriaceae bacterium
GGTGACTATCACGATTATCAAAATTTATTCTAATTATAGAAGAAATTTTAAATGTGAGGGGAACCTCTAAGGGAGGGGAACTAAATTTTGATATATTCTTTAAAAGATAAAAGGCCAAAGATCGGAAAAAATAACTATATAGCTCCTAATGCTGCTTTAGTAGGAGATATTGAATTAGGTGAAGATGTAAGCATATGGTTTGGAGCTGTACTACGTGGTGACATGAGTAAGATAACCATTGGAAATGCTTCTAATATTCAGGACAACTGTACAGTTCATGGAGATGCTCCTTATCCTGTTACCCTGGGTGTGGGAGTCACTGTAGGACATAATGCTATTGTTCATGGATGTACTATAGGAGATAATTGTGTGATAGGTATGGGTGCCATATTATTAAATGGTGCAGTTATACCTAAAAATTGTCTTGTAGGAGCTGGATCTGTTGTAGGAGCTAACCTAGAGATTGAGGAAGGAAGCTTAGTAATAGGAAATCCTGCCATAGTTAAGAAAAAATTATCGGATAAATATATTGAATATTTAAAGTATGCAAAAGATGTATATATAAATGATATCGATATCTACACAAAAGAATTAGAAAAGTTAGACTAGAAAACTTAATTACTGATAATATTAATTTAAATTTTGACTGAGATTTAAAAGTCTGATATTTAAATAAATTAGTGGAAAAATAGAAAAAAGGAGAAAATAAATGAGAGAAAAAATATATTTAGGATTAGTACACTATCCTGTATACAATAGAAACCAAGAAACAGTAGCTACATCGGTAACAAACTTTGATATCCATGACATATCTAGAAGTTGTAAAACATACGACGTAAAGGGTTATCATATAATCACACCAGTAGATGCTCAAGTAGAATTAACTAGCAGGGTAATAGGATACTGGAAAGATGGATTTGGTGGGAACTTCAATAAAGACAGGGAAGCAGCATTCTCTAGTACATTTGTAACTGAAAGTATTGAAAAAGCTGTAGAAGAGATAGAAAAGGCAGAGGGGAAAAAACCAGTTATTGTAACAACTTCTGCAAGAGTATATGACAATTCAATCTCATATGAAGATATGAGTGAAAAAATCTATGAGGACGACAATGTTTATCTATTATTATTTGGTACAGGACATGGATTGGTCGACGAGATCATGGACAGCTGTACTCATATCTTAGATCCAATTAGAGGAAAGACAAAGTATAATCACCTGTCAGTGAGATCAGCAGTTGCTATAATCTTAGATAGATTATTAGGAGAAAAATAAAATTTAATAAAAAAATCCCCGGTTATTTTAGCCGGGGATTTTTTACTTATATCTGTCTAGTTTTTTCTCTTAACCAGTTTACCTCATCCTCATTTAAATGTGAAGACAGTTTATTAAAGGTAGCGGCATGGTAGGAGTTGATCCATTCTAACTCATCACTATTTAGTAGAGCGGGATCTATAGAATTTATATCAATTGGGAAGAACGATATGGTTTCAAATTCATAAAAAGTACCATTTTCATTGGAAAAAGCTTCCTTAACTATAACTGTATTTTCAGTACGAATACCATGTCTGCCTTCCTTATAAACCCCAGGTTCAATAGTTAAGTTCATACCTACTTCTAAAGGGAGGTCGTGACTTTTTCTAACTGAAAACCCCTGTGGTCCCTCGTGGATATTTAGGAAAAATCCAACTCCATGGCCGGTTCCGCACTTATAGTCTATTCCTTCTAACCATAATGGATATCTAGCTAACATATCTAATTTATAACCAGTAGTTCCTTTTAAAAATTTAGCCCTGCTGAGGTTAATTACACTTTTCAATACCAAGGTAAAGTCTTTTTTCTGTTCAGGAGTGATACTTCCCAATGAAAATGTTCTAGTGATATCGGTGGTACCATTGAGGTATTGTCCCCCTGAATCAACCAGTAAGAATCCACGAGAATCAAGAGTATATGTGTTTTGTTTATTTGCTTTAAAATGCATAAGGGCTGCATGATCTTTATGCCCGGCGATAGTGTCAAAACTTATCCCTTTAAATCCATCTATCTTCGCTCTTTCATTTTT
>DAOUPY010000078.1 GCA_030625925.1 Fusobacteriaceae bacterium
ATGAAATACATCAAACCTGATGTACAAACAGTGTGTATAGGCCAGGCTGCGTCTATGGGAGCCCTACTATTAACAGCGGGAGCAAAGGGGAAAAGATTCGCTCTGCCAAATGCCAGGGTAATGATCCATCAGCCTCTAGGAGGAGCTCAAGGCCAGGCTACAGATATAGAGATCCAAGCCAAAGAGATCCTGAGAATGAAAGAATTAACGTCTAAAATAATATCTGATACAACAGGTAAAACTATGGAGCAGGTAAAAAAAGATACTGAAAGAGATAATTTTATGACAGCTGAAGAAGCTATGGAATATGGATTGATCGACAGAGTATTCGTAGAAGGGGAGAGATAAGATGAAAAAAGAAATACAAAAATGTTCATTTTGTGGAAAATCAGAAGATGAAGTATCAAAATTAATAACTGGTCCGGAGGCAAATATATGTGATGAGTGTATAGAAGCTTGCGGGATGCTTATAGAAGATATGCAGTTAGAGATGGGAGAATCTGTAGATGATAATAGTTTTAACGACGTTACTCTGATGACTCCTAAAGAGATAAAAGAAAGATTGGATGACTATGTAATCGGCCAGGAAGCTGCCAAAAAAGTATTGGCTGTATCTGTATATAATCACTATAAAAGAATCAAGCACAAGGGAAAAACTGGAGATGTAGAGTTACAGAAATCAAATGTATTACTTATCGGTCCTACAGGAACAGGTAAAACACTTTTAGCTGAAACTTTGGCTAGAACTCTCCATGTACCATTTGCCATAGCAGATGCAACGACCCTTACAGAAGCAGGGTATGTAGGAGATGACGTAGAAAATGTACTGGTAAGATTATTACAGGCCGCTGACTATGATGTAGCAGCAGCAGAGAGAGGAATAATCTATATAGATGAACTGGATAAAGTCGCTAGAAAATCAGAAAATATGTCTATAACTCGTGATGTATCGGGAGAAGGGGTGCAGCAGGCACTTCTTAAAATAGTAGAAGGG
This sequence comes from Fusobacteriaceae bacterium, assembly GCA_030625925.1. Taxonomy (GTDB): domain Bacteria; phylum Fusobacteriota; class Fusobacteriia; order Fusobacteriales; family Fusobacteriaceae; genus Psychrilyobacter. The sequence goes on from DAOUPY010000078.1 coordinate 995, forward strand.
ACTGAAGCTCAAGTACCTCCTCAAGGCGGAAGAAAGCATCCAAATCAAGAGTTGGTAAAGATCAATACAAAAAATATTTTGTTTATTGTAGGAGGAGCTTTTGAAGGATTAGAAAAGGTTATCAAATCTAGATCTAATAAAAAAGTTATGGGATTCGGAGCCACTGTAATAAATGAAATAAATGAATCTGAGGGTGAAGCTTTCATGAGAGTATTACCCGAAGATCTAATAAAACAAGGAATAATTCCAGAACTTATAGGTAGATTCCCAGTGATAACTACTTTAGCTAACTTAGATGAAGCAGCCTTAATGAAGATCCTGACTGAGCCTAAAAATGCATTGGTAAAACAATATAAGAAGTTCTTTGAATTAGAAAGTGTAGAACTAGAATTTGAAAATGCTGCACTGAAAAAAATGGCAGAATTAGCACTGAAAAGAAAGATAGGAGCCAGGGGACTTCGTGCACTTATGGAAAGTGCAATGTTAGATCTAATGTATGAGATCCCATCTAATCCTGCTGTGGAAAGAGTAGTAATCACAGAAGAATCTGTAATGGATAATAGTAAGGCAACAATAATAGAAAAAACAAAAAAATTAAAAGGATAGTTGAAAAATTAAGAATTAAGAATTGAAAATTAAAACAAAAAACATTTTGACACAGATTTTACAGATTTAAAATTCTAATTTACACAGATTATTTTTATCTGTAAGGATCATTAAAAATCTGTGTTGTCTGCGACAAGAAAAAAGGTTTAGAATTTAATTATACATTTTCAATTGTCAATTATCAATTCGGCTAAAAGCCGTTTTAGGAGGCAAAAAGATGACAAAGATTACGTTTATACCTACTAGAGATCTAGTAGTTTTTCCAGGAGCTATAATGCCTCTTTATATAGGAAGAGAAAAAAGTGTTAATACGTTAGAAAAGTCACTGACAGAGGACAGCAAATTGATCCTGTGTATGCAAAAAGATTTTTTAGTGGAAGAACCAAATTATATAGATGATATACATAAGGTAGGGGTAGAAGCTACCATTTTGCAGACGGTAAAGATGCCAAATAATACTGTGAAAGTTCTAGTTGAAGCCTCTCATAGAATTATTTTAGGTGATGTAGAGGAAAATGATGGAGTAGTCTATGCAGAATCTACAGCTGTTGAGACAGAAGTATTAGAAGAAACTATAGGAGAAGCTATCATTAGAAGGGTATTAAAATCATTCGAAAGATATGCTAAATTAAGCGGCAAAATCCTTCCCGACCTGTTAGTCAGCATAAAATCTATGAAAGATACAGATAAAAAGTTTGACCTGATAAGTGGAAATTTAAATGTTTCATCTGAAGAAAAACAAAAACTTTTGGAAATATTTAATTTAGAAGAAAGAGGATATAAATTAATAGAGATCTTGAAAAAGGAATTAGAGATCTTGAATTTGGAGAAAAAAATAGAAAATAAGGTCAAAGAAAAGATGAATTCAGCTCAAAGATCTTATTTCTTGAGAGAAAAATTAAGTGCTATAAAGGAAGAATTAGGAGACGATCAGGCCGATGACGATGATATCTTAGAATTAAAAAAATTAATAACAGCTAAGAAACTTCCAAAAGAAGTGAAGAAAAAAGTTGAAAAAGAGATCTCTAAACTATCTAAGATGCCGGCATTTTCCGCTGAAGCCAGTGTAGTACGTAACTATGTAGAGACAGTATTAGACCTCCCTTGGAATAAAAAAACAAAGGATATCTTAGATATCAAAAAAGCTTATGATAAGTTAGAGGAAGATCACTATGGATTACAGGATATAAAAGAAAGGATCTTGGAATATCTGGCAGTTAAAAAATTGAACCCAGGTATGAAGGGGACAATCCTTTGCCTGGTAGGACCTCCAGGTGTAGGAAAAACTTCATTGGCTAAATCTGTGGCAGATGCTATGGGAAGAAACTTTTCTAGGATATCTCTAGGTGGTGTAAGAGATGAATCAGAGATCAGAGGACATAGAAGAACATATATTGGTTCTATGCCAGGAAAATTAATCAAAGCCATGAAACAAGCTAAAAGTAAGAACCCATTGATCTTATTAGATGAGATCGACAAGATGTCTAATGATGCCAAGGGAGATCCAAGTTCTGCAATGTTAGAGGTACTTGATCCTGAACAAAATAAAAACTTTGAAGATCACTATCTAGATATACCATTTGATCTTTCCAATGTATTTTTTATAGCTACAGCCAATGATTTGAGAGGTGTCCCAGGACCACTTAGAGACAGGATGGAAATTATCGATTTGAGTTCGTATACTGAATTTGAAAAGATGCATATAGCTAAAAAATATCTATTGGATGAAGCCAAGAAAGATAACGGTTTATCTGAAATAGATATAAAGGTATCTGATGATGCCCTCCTTAGAATAATAAATGAATACACCAGGGAAGCTGGAGTAAGAAACTTAAAGAGAGAGATCCACAGTCTGTATAGAAAATTGGCTAAATTAGTCATAGAAAAAAATAGAAAAAAAATAACTATCACAGTGAAAAATTTAGAAACATATCTTGGAAAGGTAAAATACAGACCTGATAAGATCAAGGAGAAAGAACCAAAATTAGGTGTAGTTACCGGCCTTGCATGGACAAGTGTAGGAGGAACTACATTAGAGGTACAATCGGTATCTATGAAAGGTAAAGGTAAGATCCTTTTAACTGGTAAATTAGGAGATGTCATGAAAGAATCGGCACATGTGGCTTATTCTTATGTCAGATCAATTGCTGATGAGCTGAAAATAGACGAGAAGTTCAATGAAACTACAGATGTTCATCTTCATTTCCCAGAAGGAGCTGTACCAAAAGACGGTCCTTCAGCAGGTGTGACTATTACTACTGCTTTAATCTCTGTATTGACAAAGAAAAAGATCAGACAAGATATAGCCATGACTGGAGAGATTACCATCACTGGAGAAGTATTAGCAGTGGGAGGAATCAAGGAAAAGGTAATCGGAGCACATAGAATTGGAATCCATGAGGTAATATTGCCGTTAGACAACGAATCTGATGTGGAAGAACTGCCTAAGGAAGTAAAAAGAGATATGACTATTCATTTTGCAAAAACTTATGAAGATATCAAAAAAATAGCATTTGAGAAATAGAAAGGAGAAATTATGAACCCAGTAATAGAAAATATAAAAAAACGTAGATCGGTAAGAAGATACAGTCAAACTCAAGTAGAGGCTGAAAAGATAGAACAGATAATAGAAGCAGGATCATTTGCTCCAAGTGGGCATAACGATCAGCCTTGGCATTTTACAGTAATTCAAAATAAGGATTTAATCGACAAGATAAACCTGGAAACTAAGGCACTTATTAAAGACTCTGAAGATCCGACATTTAGAAAGATGGGGCAGAGTGAAAGATTACACCTGTTATACAATGCTCCTACTGTGATTGTTATATCCGGAGATCCTGTAAACTCATATTCAATGGAGGAAGACTTAGGAGCTGCTACACAAAATATGTTGTTAGCAGCCCACTCATTGGGTCTGTCTACTTGCTGGATAGGTTTAGTAACAGTTTATTTTGAGGGAGAAAAGAAGGACGAAATCTTAAAAGAGATGGAAATCCCAGCTGGATTTGTTCCTCAATATGTAATCACTCTAGGATATTCTAACCTTACAAGGGATTTAGAAGCTCCTAAGAGAAGGGAAAATATAGTAAATTATATTAAATAATTAAAAATTAGTATTAAAGATTTCAACACAGGTTAGATAAAAAGTTAAATTTTTATCTTTCAACTGTGCTGAATGGAGGAGAATAAAAAATGGAAATAAAAAGATCGGATTTTGTTAAATCGGCAGTATTTGAAGCTGATTATCCAGAACCAATAAATAGCATAGAGTTTGCCTTTGTAGGCAGATCAAATGTAGGGAAATCATCCCTCATAAACAGTTTAACAAACAGAAAAAAAATAGCTAGAACATCAAAGACACCAGGAAGAACTCAACTGATAAACTATTTCATCATAAATAATGATACTTATTTAGTGGACCTGCCTGGATATGGATTTGCCAAAGTTCCAAAGGCTGTAAAAGTAGCTTGGGGAAATACCATGGAAAGATACTTAGCTTCTAAAAGAAGCAAATTAGTATTCGTATTACTGGATATCAGAAGGGTTCCGAGTAGAGAAGACCTGGAGATGCTGGAATGGCTGGATTACTATGACGTACCATACAAGATCATCTTTACCAAGGTGGACAAGATGTCTAACAATGAAAAATTTAAGCAATTAAAAGATATCAGAAAGAAGATAGAATTTAAAAATAGTGATGTATTATTTTATTCTGCCCTGTCTCATAAAGGGAGAGAAGAATTAGCCGAATATTTAGATGAAGCTTTGGAAGAATACAAAAACTATACTCCTCCTGTAATCGATCAGGAAGATGAAAATATAGAAGACTAAAAAAAAGCTAACTGTGGAAATTTTCCATGGTTAGCTTTTTTACTTTTTAATTTGTCAGTGTGAAATCTAATTGGATGCAACATCACGTTTCTTTTTTCTCAAAAATTCCCACTTTGTTTCAGCAGTGATAATAGCCATAAAGATAGCTGCTGCTCCTACAATCATCTTAAATGTCAGGATTTCACCCAGAAGCATTATAGAAAAAAGTGTCCCAAAGAGTGCCTCTGTAGATAGGATAATGGCAGTTCTAGAAGCAGTGGTATGTTTTTGTGCTGTGGTCTGAAGGAAAAAAGCAATCATGGTACTAAAAATTCCTAGATAGATTACAGCCATAATACCGGTAGTCCCAACCTCTGCCGGAAGAGTCTCAAAGAAAAATCCAGATACAAAGGATAGAATAGCGGCTACAGCCATTTGTATCAGTGTAAGGAGAGTCGTGTCGACTTTCTTGCTGTAATACCCAGTGAGACTGATATGGCAGGCAAAACCAACGGCACATATGAGAGACAGGGTATCTCCTAACCCAAGGGAGAAGTTTCCGTCAAAGGAGAGGAATCCTATGCCTAAAAAACACATTACTGCTGCAAAAAGTGACCATGCATCGGGTTTTATTTTGGTTATTCCCCAAAAAATAAAGGGAACCATAACAACGTTGGTACCTGTTAAAAAAGCATTTTTAGAAGCTGTTGTAAATTGCAGTCCCACCGTCTGGGTAGCAAAGGCAAAGAAGAGAAAAAATCCTACAGCAGATCCTGCTATAAGATCTTTTTTTTCTATTTTTTTTATTCGTTTATAGAAAACAAGACCCATAATAACTGCTGCAATTGAGAATCTGAATGCCATCATATAAAATGGTCCCAGTCCGCTATCCAATGCCATCTTAGAAGCTGTAAATCCTGAACCCCATATGATAGCCACAATAACAAGGGTAAGGTCTGCTATTATGTGTTTTTTATTTTTTTCCATTCTTTCTCCTCCTATATCTATGATTATATTTCCATTGTATCAAAAATGTATTTTTGAATATAATGTTTTTTTACCTTTTAAAGCTACACCTTATTTTAACTTATATTCACTATCTATATATACTACATGAGTATATACATTTCCTATACTTTCCTAAGAAAATTATTTTTCTTCTAAAGACCTCTGAACTTTCTCCTTGTTTTCCTCCAATATCGCGATTTTTAAAATAAATGATATACAATCATTTATTTTAAATTCGACTTAAAGACAGAGGATATAGTTAGAATAAAAGTTAAATAATTTAAATTATTCTTCAGACTCCTTCCTTGTTGGCGTTTTCTCTAACTCCAGAGAAAACTATTGTATTTCTTTGAAGTAATATGATTTGGTTTCTCTACTTACTAGATCTTTTATCTTCTTTTTTTCTCTTCACCTCAACCTCGGTTTCCTTTACGAAGGGAAACCATCAAAAGGAAGAGTTAAGAATTAATAAAAAGAGGCTTTTGTTAGAAAAAATTCTAACAAAAGCCTCACTATATACTGTAGCCTCGTTTCTTATTTAGCTAATCTATAGATAGCTTCTACATAGATCTTTAATAATGTATCTAACTTGCTGATATC
>DAOUPY010000547.1 GCA_030625925.1 Fusobacteriaceae bacterium
AAAGTTAAAAAAAATATTAAATATGAAAAAAATAGGACACACGGGGACTTTAGATCCCCTGGCAACAGGAGTACTTGTAATCTGTCTTGGAAGGGCTACCAAATTAGCTAATGTAATAGAAGCTAAGGAAAAAACCTATATAGCTGACTTTGTTTTGGGATCAAAAACAGATACCTACGATACTGAAGGGGAAGTTATAGACAGAAGTGATGTAAGGGTAACTGCTGAAGATATAAAGGATATATTATCGAAATTTAGGGGGGAGATAAAACAGGTTCCTCCTATGTATTCCGCACTGAAAGTAAATGGAAAAAGACTCTATGAACTGGCTCGTGAAGGGATAGTAATTGAAAGAAAAAGCAGAGATGTAGTAATATCAAAGCTGGAATTGATGGAATTTGATGAAGAAACCCAGACAGGGAAGCTTTACTGTGAGGTATCTAAGGGAACTTATATCAGGTCATTGATTTTTGATATGGGAGAAGAACTAAAAACCTATGCTCATATGAATGGACTCAGAAGAACCCAGGTAGGAGAATATCTGGTAGAAAACGGATTTACCATTGAACAGATGCAAGAGATGGGAGAAAATGGAGATCTGAGCTTTGTAACCAGCGTAGAAGACAGTTTTGACTTTGAAAAAGTTGAGATAAAAGATAAAAAGCAAATAAAATTATTTTTAAATGGAAATACAGTAGTATGCCAAAAACCAAATGATAGATACAGAATCTATGTAGATAAAGAATTTGTTGGTTTAGGAGAAATTATTGACAATAGATTAAAAGGCTGGAAAGTATTTTAAACAAATTTTGTGAGGTGAATGAATGAAATTGATAAAAGCAATGAGGGGAACTAGAGATATCTATGATGTAGAAGCTCTAAAATTTAACTTTATAGAAGATACGGCAAAAGGGTTATTAGAAAATTATGGTTTTGGAAGAATAATAACTCCTACATTTGAATCTACAGACCTGTTCAAAAGAGGGATAGGAGAAGGGACAGATATCGTAGATAAGGAGATGTACACATTCTCTGATCGTGGTGACAGAAGTATTACTCTAAGACCTGAAGGAACAGCCCCAGTGGTAAGATCATATTTAGAAAATAAGACCTATGGAAAGGAAGATCTGACTAAATATTATTATATCAATAATATGTTTAGATATGAGAGACCCCAGGCAGGAAGATATAGAGAATTTTATCAGATAGGTGTAGAAATCCTAGGAAATTCATCACCTATGGCAGACGCTGAAGTGATATCTATGGGATATAGATTGATGGAAAAATTAGGCCTAGAAGATCTAAAGGTTAACATCAACTCTGTAGGAGGAAATGAAACAAGGGCAAAATATAGAGATATTTTAGTAAATTATCTTACTCCTAAAAAAGAAG
>DAOUPY010000334.1 GCA_030625925.1 Fusobacteriaceae bacterium
AGATATATTTTCTATATCTTTCCTGCATCTTGCAGTGGCTATGATACATTCGATACCATTTTCCTTTAGAAGCTTTATACTTCTCAAGGCACTTGGTGGGACCATATCTCCCTCTACGCTAAGGGTTTTGTCTATATCAAATACTGCTATCTTATACATGAATCACTCCTCGTTTTCCATTTTTTTCTAAAAAAAAGTTTAAAAATCTCTGGAATTTTAAACTTTTTATCTTAATTTAGCTTTATTTCTTTTGTGCCCCCCAGGTGGTTGAGAAGAAAATTGTTCATCATTCTTCCCCCTAATTTCTAGTCCCAACACTAATGTACTACAATAGCTGAATAAAATCAACACTTCCTTATATTAAGATGAGAAAAATTAAAATAAACTTAACCTTGACTTATTTAAAGTTAACATATACTATTTCAATAGAAAATATTATAAGGGAAGTGTCAGAGTGAAAAAAAGATTATTAGTTGTATTTGTTTTATGTCTAGTTTTAATAAGTTGTGCTAAAAGAGAAGAATTATTTTCTAAAACACATAAGAGAGATGGTCTTGTTTATATACTAAATGAAAAAAAACCATATACAGGAATTTTGCTTAAATATCATGAAAATGGGAAGGTTAAAGAAAAACTTAATTTTAAGCAGGGTCAGTACGACGGGGAGAATCTCTCCTATTATGAGAATGGACACATAAAAGAAAAATTTAATTTTGAGGATGGTCAGTTAGATGGAGAGATGATTTCCTACTATGAAGATGGACAGGTTGAAGCTAGATTTAATTTTAGGAAGGGTCAGCAAGAAGGAGAAAACTTTTCCTTTTATAAAAACGGGCAAATCGAAATGAAACTTGATTTCAAGCAGGGTCAGTTAGACGGGAAAATGATTTCTTATTATAAAAATGGACAGATTAAAGATGAAATAAATTGGCAGGAGTGGTAAGCAGAATGAGGAGATTAAGATAAAATAATAAATAAGGCTAAATTAAAGGACGCTAAATTTTTATAGCGTCCTTTTAAGGTCACAAAGGAATCAGAGAGTGACGACAGAGTCGTTTATTATTCCCATTTTGGTTAGATTAATATAAAAAATATAACAAGGATATAAATTAATTTTTACATTCCACACTGGTTAAATTAATATAGATACTTACTTTACTTTAATTCCATAAGAGAGTTCCTTGGCTGGTGCTCTGTAATTAATATTGGATTAGGTTTATTTTCGTTGATCTTTATGATTTTCTTACGGGATCCAATCTCACGTATTCATTCCAAAATGTTTAATTTGGATGAGGCTGATCTATCTCGCGGATATTTTCAATTCTTGGCTCAATATAAGGTTATCACAATAATATTTAATATCGTACCATATCTAGTCCTAAAAATAATGTATTAATTTCAGAACAATTTAAAGGGAGATCGATTTAATCCATCGATCTCCTCTTTTTTATCATAAAAATTATTTGGCATTGATATAATATTCAATTTCTCTTTCCTCAATCACTCTAGGTTTTTTGTCCTCAATGCTGATCTTTTCAATCCAGTTACCATTTTCATCATACACATATGTATATATCGTTTTTGACATAATTGAATAATTTTCAGATTTAATCATTAAAGTTAGATCATCTTTTTCTTTATTCTCATATTTCAAATCTTTGATAAAAACTGAGGTTCCTATTACTAACTTTACTTCAATCATCCTTCCTTTTCCATCATATTTACTATATTTTTTTTCACGGAGCTCACCATCCGATCCATAATATATAGATTCAAGGATCCTTCCTTTTTTATCATATTCAAATTTGAATTTAGAGTTCAAAATGCCCATTGAGTCATAACTATTTGTTTCAACAGCATTTCCTTTATTATCCCTTGTATATATTATTTTGCCTATGAACCCACCTTTGGAATTAAAATCGCCTGTTTCAATTAAATTCCCTTTGTTGTCCCTTGTGTATATTGTTTTACCTGTAAATTCACCCTCGGAATTGAAGTTACTGGTTTGGCTTAAGTTTCCTTTATCGTTATATTTATATAATGTTTTTCTTTGAATCTGATCAAAGGAGTCTCGTTCCCCCTCCTCAATTTTAACTTCTTTCTCATTGAAATAGTAGTATCTATTGTCCTGTCCAGAACTACTCCTAGCTCCCTTTTTAATTTCTCCAAATTTTAACTCTGCATCATAGGTAGAATATTTAACTGATTTAACCCTGCCCTTAAGACCTGAAATTTTAACATCGGTCTCACTTACCTTTCTTATGCCTCCGCAGGCAGCTAATAAAATGATATAAGTCAGTGCAGTAATTATTTTTATTTTCATATTAAAACCTTCCTTTTCCCATTTGGTTTTTTTAATATATACAAAACAATTAAAACCTTTCTCAATATACTCCTTACTTAAATTTTTGTTTTTCTACATAATCCCTTAAAAATTTCAGGTCTCTGGCCAGATCCCTGGCTACATTTAATATTATCTTTACAAAAAGCTTTGGATCTTTTTTACTCATCTCCATAAAAAAACTTTTAGAAATTACAGCCAGTTTAATATCTGTTTTAGCCATTGCAGTTACCAGTTGTTTTTGAATGCCTATGGTAGCCGACGTCCCAAACAATAAGCCTGTCTCTCCGTGAGCTATTTTTTCTTCCAGCATAAAAAAATCCATCTCTCCCTCCAATAAAATATAGAGATTTTCTGGAGAATCTCCCTCTCTGTACACATAGTTCCCGGCCTCTACTTCTTCTTCGTGGATATAATCTATTATATTATGTATCTCCTCATGTGACGTCCCGCCAAAAAATGAAAGTTGAGGAACAATATTAAAAATTATTTTCTCTAATTCTTTTCTTTCCATAATATTTATCTCCTTTCACCTTATTTTTTATTACCTCCGTTTTTATTAGATAT
>DAOUPY010000156.1 GCA_030625925.1 Fusobacteriaceae bacterium
GCTATGAGCGGATTAGCCATTGGAGTAGCCGGAGTTTTAACAGTTTTCATCTTACCCTTGTTATATATAGTATTGTTTTAAAAAAAGGAGATTCCCATATGGGAATCTCCTTTTTGAGGTCTTATATATTCAAGATTTCCACCACTGTCAGAGAGTGGTCACTCAATCTTTTGTAGTGATTTAATATATCCATATATCCTGTAACTAATATCGGTGACTTAGTTGTTTCAGCCATCCTATCTAGATGGTTTCTTCTAATTTCTTTATATAGATTGGAAATGGCAGCAGTCCTTTTAGTAGCTTCTCCTAAGATCTTATAGTTTTCATCCTTATAAGAGCTGTCTACATATTCAAATAAATCTACAGTCATAGTATGAATTTTTTCCAATTCTTCTAAATTTTTCTTACTTAGTTTTTGGTCATTATCTAATAATCTCTTATGGATAAATACAATTCTTTTCATATAATCTGTAACAGATTCATACTGGTCTGAGATGGCTATATTTTTTCTAGCTTTCTTTATGATCGGTGCTTCTAGATCTAAACTAAGTACTTTAGAGTTTATAGAGGCAATCTCACCCTGCACTATATCCATCTTATCTTCAAGTTCCACTACATTTTCAAATTCTTTAGAATCCATAGGTAGATTTTCCTTAAATGTTTTCTTTATATCACCGAAAGCAGAGATGATTTCTGTTCCAATTTTGTTTATCTCTAACTTTGTCTGCTCCACTACAATGTCAGGAGTTTCTAGCATTCTTTCGTCTAAGTGAGTTATTTTCTTGACTACTTCTTCCTTTTCAACTATCATTTTTTCCAACATTTTAGCTATATAACCTATGAATGGTAAAAATAAAAGTACGTTGGTTACATTAAACATAGTATGAGCAGTGGCAATATATTTTGTAATATTTGCTACAGGATCTACAAAATTACTTAGAAATTGCAGGTAATATGGAAATATAGATACTACCCATATTACACCTATAATATTTATAACTGTATGAGCTATCGCCGCTCTCTTTGCATTGGCACGTGCACCCAACGAAGCTAACATAGCAGTGATTGTCGTACCTACATTTTCTCCTAAAACTAAAGCTACTGCTGTCTCAGAATTTATCATTCCCTGACTGGCTAATACAATTGTTATACCCAGAGTAGCTGAAGATGATTGTACTATGGCTGTAAGCAAGGCTCCTACAAGGGCAGCTGCTATTACTCCACCAAAACCACTAGTGGCATCAAAACTATGAAATAATTCTATGAAGAAAGGCATAGTTCTAAGAGGTTTAAATCCTGAACTCATCAATTGTAAACCGAAGAAGATCATTCCTAACCCCATAGAAGTTAAAAGTTTAGTCTTTACTTTATCCTTTTTAGCGAACAGATAAAGAATAGCTGAAATTCCTGCCATAGGCAATCCGTATTTTCCAATTTTTAATACCAGGATCCAACCGGTAACAGTGGTACCAATATTAGCTCCTAAGATTACACCCAGTGCCTGCTTTAAACTCATAAGTGATGCATTAACAAATCCGATAGTCATAACTGTACTTACAGAAGATGACTGAACCATGGCTGTTACTAATACACCGACTATACAAGCTATAACCCTGTTTTTAGTCAATAAACCAATTATACTTTTGATCTTAGCACCGGCAATTTTCTGCATCCCGCCAGACATATGGTGCATACCATATAGAAAGATTCCTAGTCCTCCTATAACATTAAAAAATATATCTAATCCCATTTTGCTCCTCCTTAAATTTTTCCTTCTATCAACAAGAATTTATTTTTTTACATATTTATATACTTTCTGTAAACATTAAACTAACCTTTGTCTTCTACTGTATAACTAGTGTTTTTCCTTGATTATTTTCTTAATATACAGGTATTATAAACCAAGGGTGTAAAACCTGTGTTTATTTAATGTAAAAATAGTGTAAATAAAATTAACTTTAAACTTGTTTTATACCTCTATAATCGTTAAGATGACAGCTTTAAATATAAAAAAAATGAAAATACAGCTCCAGTATTCATAGGATTTTAATTAATCTGATAAGAATACTAAGTATTTTTAATTATGATTATTAATGAATATATGATAATATATGATACAAAACTGAATAAGACAGTTCACTGATACCATCCTGTCTATAAATAAAACTAGGACATAATTTTGGAAAGATTCCAGAGTTCTATTTTGATTTTATTGGAGGATACTAAGTGTATCCTCCTTTTTTATTTCTAGAAAATTATACTCCTAAGGGGCATAATGCTGGTAATTTACTTCGTAAACATAGGATTTTTTGTTAAAAAAATTTTGAGAAATTAAAGTTTATGAAAACTTTAATTATGACTAATTGGATGCAGCGTCACGTTGCTTTTTTATTGCTTAAATTATGAAAGGAAAAAAATGAAGAAAATAGGTTTAACGACTACCGTACCAATAGAGGTGCTTTTAGCAGCAGGATACACTCCCATAGATTTAAATAATATTTTTGTTGTGTCTAAAGATTATGGAAAATATATAGAAAAAGCAGAACGTGACGGATTTCCTAAAAGCATGTGTGCTTGGATTAAGGGGATATACGGAGCCTGTATAGAAAATGAAATTGAAGAAGTTTTGGGAGTAACTGAGGGTGATTGTTCAAATACTAAAACACTTTTAGAAATATTTAAAAAAAATAATATAAAAATACATTCTTTCGGTTATCCTCATTCCCATTCTTTAGATGATGTAAAAAATGAATTGGATAAATTTATGGAACATATGAATGTTTCTTATGAAGAGGTGGAATATCAGAGGAATAGATTAAACCTAATCAGGGAGAAAGCTAAACATATAGATAAATTGACTCTAGAGGGAAAAGCCACAGGCTTTGAAAACCATATCCTCCAGCTTTGCTTTAGTGACTTTGATGGGAATGTTGATAAATACAGCGACTTTTTAGATCAAAAGATCAAAAAAATAAGTAAAAGAGCTGTAGATAAAAGGACGTTAAAGCTGGGATATTTAGGAATCCCTCCCATACAGGGTGATCTGCATGATTATGTTGAGACCTTAGACGGAAGATTTATATATAATGAAGTCCAGAGAGAGTTTGCTTTTCCCAGGGCCATGGATTCTAAAAATATATATGAACAATATTATGATTATACATACACCTATGATATAGATTTTAGGCTGGATGACATAAAAAAACAGATAAATGAAAGGCAGTTAGATGCAGTTATTCACTATACTCAGGCATTTTGCCATCGTGCAGTTGAAGATATAATTTTAAAGCAGGAGTTAGATATCCCTATATTAACCATCGAAGGGGATAAATCAAATGCTTTAGATGCCAGAACCAAATTGAGAATAGAAGCTTTTTTAGATATGTTAAAAGATAAAAAGCAACGTGATCATACTAAAAAAAAGATCGGAGATAAACAATGAATGATATTACTTGTAAAACAGAGATGACTTCTAAAAAAATAGTAGGAATAGACTTAGGCAGCAGAGAAGTTAAAATTATAGTTATGGAAAATAAAAAAATAATATTGAGAAAGATGATAAGCACTGTATCTTTTTATAGAGATTATTGTAAATACCAAAATAAAATAATAGTAGATTTAAAAAAATTAGGAATAGAGGATGCAGATCTGGCTGTTTCTACAGGATATGGCCGGAATAATACGGATCTTAGTCTGTTTAAACCTATCAATGAAATAAAAGCTCACGTATATGGAGCCTTATCACAGTCAGGAAAAAAAGATTTTATTCTTTTAGATATTGGCGGACAGGATGTAAAAATTGTGAAAATTGAAAAGGGTCTGACCACTGATTTAGATTTAAATGATAAGTGTGCAGCTTCTTGTGGAAGATATTTAGAGAATATGGCCAATGTTTTAGAGGTGCCTTTAGATTCACTATCAAATTATTCTAAAGATCCTGTAAAACTTAATTCAACCTGTGCTGTTTTTTCAGAATCGGAATTAATAGGAAAAATTGCTGAAGGAATATCTTTGGACAGGTTAGCAGCGGGGATAAATTATTCTATGTATAGCAGATTACGTCCGCTGCTTACAAAATTTAGGGGGAATACTCTTATTGTCAGCGGAGGGGTAGCAAAAAATAGCGCTATTATAGAATATCTAAAATCAGATTATACAGAGGTAAGAGTGCTGGAAGATCCGCAGTTTAATGGAGCTATTGGGTGCTGTTATTATGGAGAAAATTTTATATAGAGGAGAAATAAATTATGTATATATTAAAGGGAGAACACAGTTTTGATAGTGCTCATTTCTTGGCGGGTTATCAGGGGAAGTGTTCAAATATTCATGGACATAGATGGAGAGTTATTGCAGAAATATGCGGTGAAGAACTAAAACAAGAGGGACAGCTGAGAGGAATGGTTGTGGATTTTGGAGATATAAAAAAAGATATAAAAAAAATGGTAGATGATCATGATCATGCCCTGATTATAGAGAGAGGTACCATGAAGGAAACGACTTTAAATTGTCTGAAGGAAGAGGGCTTTTGTATAATAGAGGTGGATTTCAGACCAACAGCTGAGAAGTTCTCAAGATATTTCTATGAAATTTTAGAGGGGAAAGGGTATTCTGTAAAAAGAGTAACTGTATATGAAACACCTACAAATTCAGCAACATACGAAAAATAGGCAACGTGACGTTGCATCCAGACTGGAAATGAAATTAGTTATGATAAGAATATTTTGTACTCGTCAATCGAGAAAAAATAGCAACTTGAAGTTGCATCCTGATTGGGAGTAAGGTTAGTTTAATACAAGGATATAGTTTACTTAAAGATAAAAAAAGGTGGTAAATAATATGAAATATTACAACGTAGTTGAAAATTTTATAAGTATAAATGGAGAAGGGCAGAGGTCTGGAGAATTAGCTGTTTTTATTAGACTTGCAAAGTGTAATTTAAGATGTAATTATTGCGATACGATGTGGGCCAATGAAGAGAAT
>DAOUPY010000569.1 GCA_030625925.1 Fusobacteriaceae bacterium
GAAAAAGTTATCAATTTTATAAAAATATTATCTAGGTAAAAACTTCCTCCTAAGGCTATCGCTGTACTTATGACAACTTTGAGCTTAAATTTTACTATATATGTCAGATCTAACTTTATATATTTTTTATTGAATGTAATATATAACAACATAAAATTAACCATAGATGCTATGGCTGTAGCCAATGCCAATCCCCTATGCTGAAATTGCCTGATCAATACTGCATTTAAAATTATATTTATTGTTATAGATATAACACTAAATATAACAGGCCTTTTGGTGTCTTTCATCCCATAAAATGCCCGGCTCATAAGATGGACAGCCGTATAAAAAAACAATCCCACCGAATAATAGATCAAACTTTCAGAAGTGATCGTTATAGAGTTTTGTGTAAACTCTCCATGCCCCAAAACTAACTTTATTATATCTCTAGCATAAAATATCAAGACCCCCATACTGGGTATGATTAAAAACTGTAAAAAATTTAATCCCCGCTGAAGACTCTTCCTCACTGTCTCGGTGTCATTGTTTGAAACAGCCTTAGACAAGGTAGGATAGATTACTGTAGCTATGGAAATTCCAAATACTCCTAGTGGCAGATTATATATCCTTGTGGCATTTTCTAACGCCGACACTCCTCCGCTGGCCAGGTGGGATGCAAAGAACTGATCCACTACACTGTTTATCTGCCTGGCAAAGATCCCAAACAACATGGGAATCATCAAGATAAAGATCTTTTTTAGATCCTTATCTTTAAAGTCTATCTTAAATTCATAATTTTTGACTATCTTTATAAAAGCTGGTAAAACAACTAAAAACTGTAAGACTCCTCCTACAACTACTCCTACTGCCATTGCTGTGACACCGTATTGTTTCCCATAAAGCATAATACTGATTATTATGGCAAAGTTAAAAAATAAAGAGGTACTGGCAGGTATAAGAAACTTTTTAAAGTTATTTAATATGGCAGAGATCATCCCGGCTAAACCTATGAATACAAAATAGACGGCCATTATTTTTAGGAGTCTAGAAGCTATTATCCTGGTTTCCTCTGGGTATCCTGTCACAATAAAATTTATTATATTATCGGAAAAGAC
>DAOUPY010000497.1 GCA_030625925.1 Fusobacteriaceae bacterium
GTACTCCAAATCCAAACATCTCAACAAATACCCCGTGCATGGTTATTTTAGGAGCAAACTTTTTTTCTAAAAATTGATTTAAATCTGCTGTTAACTGGGTAGAAGTTCGGTCAGAGACCAGCATGATCTTCTTTTTCTCCCTAGATAGATCAATAAAAGATTTTTCAATCTCATCTGCATCTGCTATGATCATAGCAGGGAAGTCAAAGTCAAAAAAATTGTTTAAATTTTTATATCTAACATCGTCATCTAAGCTCTTTAAAAAATTTAATTCTCCTTGGGAAAATAGTTGTAAACTTTTAGATCCATTCTCATAAAAGACTTCATAAAACCCAGAAAGTGCCAAAGCAGGGTTGTGAAGTGCGGTTTTAGTTATATAAGTTGTCTCTAAAAACTCCTCCCCTGTAATAACTTTTAAATTAAACTCATCGACTATTTTTTTTACTGTCAAAATATTTTTTTTCATCCCATCACCTTTCTTATTTTTTTTATTAAAAGCGATCATTTTTTTAGTTTCCTCTAAAAAATATTCAGAAGAATTCATTCCAATTTGCTTCAACCTTTCATTTATAGCTGCTGTTTCAATTATTACAGCTAAATTCCTTCCCCTTCGTACAGGAAGACTCAGCTTAGGGATCTTAACTCCTAGGATATCCTCGAATATCTTGTCTATTCCCAACCTGTCATAAAATTTTCTCTTGTCCCATTTTTCCAGATTAATATATAGATTTATTTCTTTAGTTCTCCTGGTTGCGATGATCCCATAGTTATTGGTGATATCTATATTTTCACTGCCGGTTCCCAAATAAAAATGTGTTTTCACGTTACTCTTATCAAAGCCATTTTCCCCCAATAGGATATCACTTCCAATTTTTTTTATAATTAAATTTTCATCGGTGATATACTTATGTCCCCTTTCAATTAATTCCAAGGTGGTCCCAATCTTTGCATCTTCATAACCACCTATCAAAACTCCTATTCCTAAAATTTCTATTAGGACATGTTTCTCCAACCTTATTTCAGGTGCTAATTTTCTTTGGAGAAAATATTTTAATTTCCTTATGACAACTGCCGTTTTATTTTGAGTAGTCAGAAGTGGTTTATTATGCGTTATAGCATATTCTATAAAATCAGGGTGAATCTCTTTCTCACAGGCTACGATAATACAAGGAAAATTATAGGAAAAATATTTTTTTAATCTGTCCTTTCTAACTTCTGAGGAGAGGGAATCGATATATCTCATCTCCTCTGTTCCCAGAATATGCAGCTGCTTGTTGAGTTCATCTCCTTCTACTAAAAATCCAGTTAATTCTGCTCCAACTCTATGTACTGTAGGGAGTAAGATCTTTCTTTCTAAATTATCCAATCCCCCATAGATTACAGTGAAATCAAAGGCTTTTACTAGTTTTGATAGCCTTACAAATTTTTTAATCATAAGTCCCCCCTATTGTTATCGGTGTCATTTTTGACTAATTTTTATTTTTCTTTGTTTTATAGAAATCATCTGGTCTGATCCTTAACTCCATTTTTTCCCCAGCCGTCTCTTTCTCATTTTTGTTGTCATCTATATCTTTATCTATTTTTTCCATCTTCACTATCTGTTCTATACTTTCTTTTTTTTCTCCTGAAATATTTTGAAAAATAAAATATAGTCCTAGAACAACTATAAAAATTAAGATAATCCTCCAAAATAAAACTTGCTTTTTCGTCATAATTCTACCTCATTTGAATATATGCTTTAAACTTAGACAATAGATAAAATGACCCGCAGACAACTATAACTTTCTTTGTTTTTTTCGCCAGATCAAAAGCTTT
>DAOUPY010000036.1 GCA_030625925.1 Fusobacteriaceae bacterium
TGAAATATCCAATACTTCTTGAAGTTTATGAGATATAAATATAATAGTCTTCCCCTCTTCAATAAGGTTATCCATTATCTTATATAGTTCTTTTACCTCTTGAGGAATAAGTACTGCTGTTGGCTCATCAAATATAAGCAGATCAGCTCCCTTAAATAATATCTTTAAAATCTCTACCCTCTGCTGAATTCCAACTGAAAGATCCGATATTATAGCGTCTGGATCTATAGCTAATCCATATTTTTCAGATACTTTTCTTACATCTTCACGAGCCTTCTTTATATCAAGGTTCATTCCCTTAGTCGGTTCTACACCTAAGATCATATTTTCTGCAACTGTCAGAGTAGGTACTAACATGAAATGCTGATATACCATTCCTATCCCTAATTTAGCCGCCATTCCAGGCCCTTTTATATCTGCAGCCTTTCCGTTTAAAGATATCGTTCCAGATGTAGGAGTATATAATCCATTTAATATCTTCATCAGTGTGGATTTTCCGGCACCGTTTTCTCCTACAATAGCATGTTTTTCCCCTTTTACTATGTTTAAAGTGATATCATCATTTGCTACGACTTTTCCACCTAAAAAAGTTTTTCTCATATTTTTCATTTCTAAAATATAGTTTGTCACTCTGATCCTCCTAGAACCTTTTATATTTTACCCTCTCTCGCCTATCGGCACTCTCTCCCTTGACATCGTAAAAATCATATTTATTAAATATAATTTTTTCGTACTCGTCAATCGGGAGAAAGAACATTATAATTTTTCTTCTCTGCTCTTGCCTTGGTTTCGCCCTAATAAGGGTCTACATTTAAAATTAAGTTTTAAATAAACTTGATTTTAATACTCGTAGAATTCCATAAGAAGGAAGAGGGTTTAGTTTATCCTATTTTTTTTACTATATTTATTACCCAGTTACAAAAGTTTTCCCCAGCTTTTTTCGCCACATCCACCACATCTTCATGAGAATGAGCTTTTTCTGCTATTCCTGTAGCCATATTTGTAATACAAGATATTCCCAGTACATCTATTCCTAAATAATTTGCTATGGTTACTTCTGGTACTGTAGACATCCCTATTGCGTCTGCTCCCATACCAGTAAATGCTCTTACCTCGGCTCCAGTTTCATATGTAGGTCCTGTCGTTCCTAAATATACTCCCTCTTTGTAGGCTATCCCCAGATTCTCTGCCACTTCTTTCGCCATATCTCTAAGATATATTTTATAAGCTTCTGTCATATCCGGGAATCTAGGTCCAAATCTGTCATCATTTTTACCAATAAGCGGGTTAGTTCCAAATGCATTGATATGATCTGTTATTAACATCAATGTTCCCGGGTCATAAGTTTTATTACTCCCGCCAGCAGCATTACTGACTATTAATTTTTCAACCCCAAATTGCTTCATTACATACATAGGATAAGTTACTTCTTTCATATCATATCCCTCATAGTAATGAAATCTTCCTTTCATTGCTACGACTTCTATTCCACCAATTTTTCCAAATACTAATTTACCATCATGACCTGCCACAGTTGATACAGGAAAATTTGGAATATCACTATAATCTATCTCCATCTTTTCATCTATAAAGTCTACTAAGTTTCCTAATCCAGAACCTAATACTATTACTAATTTTGGTCTATATTTTGTTGTTTCTTTTAAAAAATTTGTTGTTTCAATTACTTTATTATACATGAATTTTACCTCCATTTAAATTTTTTTGATATATAGGTCTTCCGTTGTTTCTTTAAATCCAACTTTCTTTAGGTATTGCCTATGAGAATCCTCTGTACCTTCTGTTATCAACTTATTAATCCCATTCTTTTTAAAATACTCTGTATGTTCGTCAAAGAAGTATTTTCCCAGTTTATAATCTCGATACCTGGGAGTTACATAGTCCACTTTTATAAAAAAGACACCATCTGCACTCTTTTCCCCTAATAAAATTCCAGCTATATTGTTATTCCTCAACATATATAAACCTTTATTTTGAGCATTTAATTCATCTTTGGATATTTGTTTTTCTATCTCTTGCATATTCACCTTTAAAAAATAATTAAAGTATTCAGAATCAGTCTCAGCCTCTACCAGTTGAAACTCCTCCTTGGTGTTATAAATATTATATAAAAAATATAAATTTATAACTGCTATCCCAACATTCATCAATGCTGTAGGCAGGGAATGGATTAAAAATCCAAATGTTGCAAACAATATACATCCTACAAAGTTAATCCATCTAAGTTTAATAATTGAACTCATCGTTAAAGATACAAGAATTACCAATGAAGCTAGGTAACCAAACCAGTCAATCCAGTTAATTTCCACCTAATAACCTCCTATAAACAGTTTTTATATTATACTAAAATTTAAAGAGCAAGTCAAAGCTATTCCACCTAATTACACAAGATTTAATGTCATAAGTGCACACCAATAAAAATTTAGCACGTTTTCTAAACAAATGATACTGTTTAAAAACAAAAATAAAAAGGACATACGTCCTTTTTATAATTCGATTTTTAAAATTACGAATGTCATATCATCTATCTGTTCTTTTTCTTCCACAAAATTATTTAGGGAAGCTAAGAGTTCAGCCTTTATTCCTTCAGCACTGAGGTCATAAGTATTTTCGATAACCTCTTTCAATCTTTCGGTTCCATAGAGTTCTTTCCTTGGATTTTCAGCTTCTGTCAATCCATCAGTATAGTATAAAAGAACATCTCCCTTCTCTAATTTTACCTTCCCCATCTTATATTCATACGATTCCAAGAATCCTATTGCTACCCCTTTGACATTTTCCTCTAAAACCTCTCCTGTTCTGGCTTTATACAAGATAAGCGGGTTGTGTCCTGCATTGGAGTAATAAAGTGTCTTAGTTAAAAAATCATATTGACTGTGAAAGATAGTTACAAACATATCTTCGCTTATGTCTGGATAGATAATATCGTTTAGATCGGTTAAAACTTCAAGTGGATACGAATCTTTATATTCCAGTGTTTTCAGTACAGATCTTATTAAAGCCATCAAGAATGCTGCCGGGACTCCTTTCCCGCTTACATCTCCTATGGTTATCCAGAGTTTATTCTCCCCTGAAAGAGAATAATCGTAATAGTCTCCTCCTACTTCTTTGGCTGGATTAAAGTATTGAGCAATCTCTACACCGTTTATATCCCCTAATGACTGGGGTAATAATTTCTTCTGGATATTTGAGGCAACTTCCAACTCATTGTCTAGACGCTCCTTTATTATCAGCTCTGAATATATTAACGCGTTATTTATAGCAATAGCTACCTGGATAGCCAGAGCTGAAATCGTAGCTTCATCGCTATAGCTTAACTTCTCTTTATCCTCCACTATGTAGATTACCCCTAATTCCTTGCCCTTCACCACTAGCTCAGAAATAACTATACTTTCATCCTCTGTGGCTTCTATAGATTTAGATATCTGAGTATATATATTTTTATATTCACTTCTGCTATATTTAGATAATTCTTTCATTGAAAAATTTACATTTCCTGTATTTGTAAATTTACCCTTAGTTTGTTTTAACTCTAACTCTCCGTCTTTCCACAGGTATATAGCTATTTTTTTTACCCCTGTCAAAACAAAGTAAGCATCTAGTATAACTCCTATGATCTTATCTAATTCCAGGGTTGACAGAACAGTTCTTGCCACTGCATTTATATTGGATAAATTGGCTACTTTTTTTTCCAATTCCTCATTGGAATACTCCAGCTGGGCTGATTTTTTTAAAAGAGAATCATAGGTAGCATTGAGTTCTTCCTTAAATTCCTTTAACTCCTTAACTGAATTATTCAGTTGTGCCTCTTGAAACCTTATGGTTTTCACCGTTTCTTCGTAGGATTCCTTGAGTTCGTCCATTATTCCCGAATAGTCTTCCCTCTTCCCTATTTTTTCTATCAATGTGTGCATCTCATCTATATTTTTTCTTTCCGTTTTCTTCAGTAGGATCAATGATAATACTCCCACTATAAAAACAATTAAAACATATTCCATTATTTTGCCTGCCTCTCTTTATAAGATTTTGGGTTTAAAAAATCATCTATCAAAAATTCCTCATCTATAATCAATAAGTCTTTTAAAGACACATTTTTTATTTTTATCTTCAAATTATAACCATCATAATAGTTCACCTTATATTTTCCCCCGTAAAAAAATATATACGTCCCATCTGAAATAGTATAACCATCATATAATTTATTCTCCACTACTACAATTTTCGAATCAAATTTTAATTGATTTCCCATTATTTTTTTTACATCTATATCCTCTACATCATTTAGGTAGATATACCCCTGTTTCTTAAAAACTTTAGGAGTTAAATCTGTACTTCTATCTATGTAGATATCTTTTTCCTGCCAATATTCGCTTTTATTATCAGAATATGGCTCCTCTATTTTTAAAATCAAATTTAATTCTACCTGTTCTACTATTTTAAATAGTTTTTTCCTCTTATCTTCCATCTGTAAAACAAGTTTTTCCTTATCTAATTCTGTATAGTTTGCCTCACTGTTAAATTTTTCATCACTCACCATTATTTTTTTCCAAAAATAAACCTGTTTATTTAAATAATACTGAGTTCTTCCTACTTTTTCATCTAATTTTATTGTTACTCTTTTATCTATATTGTCTCTGTCTACCTGTGATAGTTCCGATGCAGATTTAGAAAACGGCACCTCTTCTGGTAGGATATAGCTATTTTTCAGATGAATAATATCATCTTTCAACTTCTCAGAATATATCATATTTATCGTTGAATCATAAACCAATAATTTCCTCATGAGGATATCAAAATCATTATAAAATTTTATTTTTTCCTCATACTTTTGAGGATAATTAATGCTATAGAGAGTCAGCTCATAATCTCCTTTTTTTATCTCCTTTTCAAATGGTGCTCTATGATATCTTTCTTTTACCTTGGATACTCCAGTACAGGCAGTAGTGCTTAAGGCTAATATTAAAAGTAATATATATTTATACACTATTTTCTCCTTTCTTGATTTTCAGATTTTTTTTACTTTCAAAGCTTTTTTTAGGCCCCTTCCAGCTTTTCTCTAATTACTTATTGTTGTTATTCTCTACTTGTTTCTTTATCTTTTCAGCTAATTCATCTATATCAAAGGGTTTTTCTATGAATCCTTGGATTTCTACTTCCAAGTTTTCCACCACACCCTCTAGATGACTAAATGCAGTCAAAATAAACACTGGTGTACCCGTTACCTCCCTTAATTTTCTCATGGCATCCAATCCATTCATCTGAGGCATCTGGATATCCATTATGATAAGGTCAAAGGTTTCCTCTTTTAACATCTGTAAACCCACTATCGCAGTCTCTGCTTCAAAGACCTCCATATCGATATCCTCAATTATCTCTCTCAGTAACAATCTAATACTCAATTCATCATCTATGACTAATACCTTTTTCATCTTTCTCCCCCCTGTTGATTTTGGTGAAACTTCTAACAAATAAATAAAGTTAGTTTAAAACCTTTTTTAGCTGCCTCGCTATCCTCTCTGGCACTACTTCTAACAACTCCTCTAAAGCTGCTTCCTTTACCCCTTTTACAGATTTAAATCTTTTCAGAAGATCCTTTCTTCTTTTTGGACCTATCCCTTCTATTTCATCTAACTCACTAGATATTACCCTTTTTTTACGCAAATTTCTATGGTAGGTTATTCCAAATCTATGAGCCTCATCCCTTAACCTCTGCAATATCTTTAGAGATTCCGAATTTTTAGGAAAGAGATAGGAGCTGGTCTCACCAGTCTTAAATACTTCCTCTTCCCTCTTGGCTATACTGATTATATCCACCAAATGATCCTTTCCCAGCCTTATAAAGACCCCTTCAACTGCATTTAGCTGTCCTAACCCGCCATCTATCAAGATTAGGTCAGGCAGGTCTATTTGGTCTATCTTGGAGTATCTTCTCCCTATCACTTCTCTCATCATGTGGTAGTCATCAGGAGTATCCTTGGTTTTTATCTTAAACTTCCTATAATATTTTTTAGCCAGCCTTCCCTCTACAGCTACACTCATTGCTCCTACAGCATCTTTCCCGGAAATATTAGATATATCAAAACATTCTATTTTTCTAGGGAATTTATTTAAACTTAGTGTTTCATAGAGTACTTTCATCCCCTCTTCCAGCACATTTTTTTGGTTGTGATATTTTTTGATCTCTTCATCCAGGTTAAGATATGCCATCTCTAAAAGTTTTTTTCGTCTGCTCTTCAATACAGGAAAATATAGCTTTAGATTTATATTGAGAAAGTTTCTTCCCCATCCCTCTAAAATTTCTCTTTTCTCTGTAAATAGGCTGTCTAAGGTTATATTTTTAGGCATTTTTTCATTGGAATAATATCTTAAAAAACTTTCCACTAAAAGATCATCTTCTATGAGTAAATCTACCTTTAAGTTATTTACTCCTATGATCTTTCCATCTCGAATTTTTAATATAGTCAAAAATAACAGATCTCCATCCTGTCTGCATACAAACACATCCTCATCTATATCTTTCAAAACTTCCGTTATCTGTGTTTTCAATGAATTTTCAATGGCTGCAATTTGTTCCCTGTAGCGTATCGCTTTTTCAAACTCCATAGAGCTGCTGAGTCTATTCATACCTTCTTTCAGTTGTTTTAATAATTTGTCTCCCCTGCCCTTTAAAAAATATTTAGCATTTTCAACATTTTCTTTATATGTTTCCTCTATATCTTTGTAAACACAGGGCCCCATACATAGATTCATATAATATTTTAAACAAGGTTTCGGATATATTTTTTTCATACCCCTCTTACAATCCCTTATTTTAAATATTTTTACAAGGGTTTTTAATAAAAATACACTCCCATTTGGATAGGGGCCAAAATAATCTCCATTCTTAATATCTATATCCTTAGTTCTCCTGATGATAGAAATCCTAGGAAATTTTTCCTTAGATATTTTAATATAAGGATAGGTCTTTTGATCCTTTAGGAGGATATTATATTTTGGCAGATATTTTTTTATTAAATTATTTTCTAAAATAAGTGCATCTAATTCACTCTTACACACAATAAATTCAAGATCATCTATATGATCTACCAGCTCTATTGTTTTTTTATCTGTATGAACCTTCTTAAAATATGAGTAAACTCTTTTTTTTAATTTTTTAGCTTTTCCTATATAAATAATTTTATTTTTTTCTTTCATTAAATAGACTCCAGGAAGATCTGGAATGTCATATCTATCTATTAAAGACTCCATTTCTCCTGCTCCCTATGATTTAATAATACCCTAATATTTTCCTTTTTACTAAAATATTCATAAAGTTTATTAGCTATAGTTACCGACCTATGTTTCCCGCCGCTGCATCCTATTCCCACCGTTAAGTGTGTTTTCCCCTCTTTTATAAAATGAGGCATCAAGAAGTCCAGCATCTCCTCGATCTTCTTCAGATATTCTTTACTTCCATTACCATTCATTACATATTCTTGAACCTCACTATCATTTCCATTTTTAGGCCGCAGTTCATTTACATAGTATGGATTTTTCAACGATCTGGTATCAAACATCATATCTAAATCTATCGGTGCTCCATATTTAAACCCAAACGTAGTTATAGTTAATACCAAGTCTCTTATCTTTTCATCTTCTAATCTGACCTTTAATTTTTCAGTCATTTTTTTCGGGGTAAAATCACTGGTATCCATTATTATATCCGCTAAACCCCTTATCTCAGCTAACATCTTTCTTTCCAAAGAAATATTTTCAGCCATAGAATTAGATCTTTCTAAGGGGTGATATCTTCTGGTTAGATTATATCTGTTTAAGATTACTTCATCTTTGGCATCTAAATAAAGGATCTTATAAGATACACCCTCGCTCTTCAGACTGTCTAATAATTCTAAAAATTCATCTATCCTTTCAAAGGACCTTATGTCCATCCCTATGGCTATTTTCTTTATCCTTTCTTTATATACGGACAATTTAAATCCATCTATAAAAAAACACGGCATATTATCTATAGTCATATATCCTCGATCTTCAAAATAATTAAGTGCTGTTGATTTCCCTGCACCACTCATTCCCGTTACAATAAATACTTCCACTATTTCACCTCAAATAATTTTATACTTATATATTATCAAAATAAAGCTCAATTTAACAGATATAAAAAAAAGACCTCATAGAAGTCTTTAAACAAGCCCTGACCTACAGTCCTCTGTGTAGTTTTGGTCGCCTGGTTCAAAAAGTGGTAGTCAGATATATATAATATACAGTATCCGTAGGGGCTCGTTATACCCTCGTGACTTTTCTGATCTATCATATACAGCGCCGACCCCGGCGACGACATTAGGCCCAAAACATCAAGATGGTCGCTAATAGGTAAGGTCTCTTGTTAACTTAATAATACTACAAGATATAGGTAGTGTCAATAGCTTTTCTTAGAGTTTCGTTAGAGATTAATCTTTTTTTAGACAATCATACTAATTTACAAGGATTTTCGGATTTTTTTAGTAAATTATATTTATAAATAAGTCATAATTTAATCTGTTTCAAATAAATATTATCAACTTTTATACATATTACACACAGGAGGGGTCTTATGAAATTAATATATACCCAAAATAATATTTTAAGGGGAATACTCATCTATTCCGCCGGAGATACTATAGCAACCCTGATAAGAGGCGACCTTTCCCTTCTGAGAATATTGGGGATGATGCTATTAGGAGGAACCATCTATGCCTTAGAAATTCCAAATTATTTTATTTGGATCGACCAAAAAGTTACCCATTTCAAATATAAAAAAACTATAAAGACTGTCTTAGCACTCTGTTATTTCAACCCCATTTGGATAGCCAGACATATTTTTTTCATCCAGCTTTTTTCCCATGGAAAAATCGGATGGTTCATCTTAAATATTGGGTTAAAAAGTTATATAGGAGCTCTGCCCATAAGTATTTTTGGTAATTTTATCATACAAAACCTTATTCCTATTAAATTCAGGTTTTTTTCTAGTGCTGTTTTTTC
>DAOUPY010000100.1 GCA_030625925.1 Fusobacteriaceae bacterium
CTATTTATCATCTATATTGATTATTTTGATCTCTATTCATGTGGTTATCATAGTAGTATTTTTTAATTGGGAAAACAGGAGGATTAAGTCCGAAATAAATAAAACTTCCCTTGTGGTTCACAGAGAATTACAAATTATTAAACATCTAAATAAGACCTCAACTGCAAAAATAATTCAAAAAAAAATAGCCGAATTCGCCATAATTCAAGGAGAACGGCCTTCGTTACATATTAATTTGATATACAACGACAGTTTTTTTTCCATTGAATCTCCTAATTTTATCCTTAACCACAAAAAAAAATTAGGAGAATTTCAATTTGTATTAGATAATAAAAACATCCTAATTCTAAAGAACTTATTGTTAAAATTTGGAGATCAGGAGATTTATGTTCAGATCTATTCCGATTCAGATGAAGTAAAAGACGATATCATATCTCTTATGAACTCTCTTTTCTTTTCCAGTATTTTTATTATAATGATCTCTCTTGGATTGGTAAGTAAGATCGATAAGATCATCCAATCACCCATACATGAGATCACCAAAACTGTAAAAAAAATAAATAGATATGACCTAAGCGAAAGAATTACCATTCTAAATCCAAATAATGAACTGGGGAAACTTTCAATGGTTATAAATGAGATGATCAATAGATTAGATATCTCATTTAAATCTCAAAATAAATTTATTTCTAATGCTTCCCATGAACTCAGAACCCCCCTGGCAGTAATCAAGGGGTATACCGATCTTTTAAATGCAGGAGCTAAATCTGATCCTGTTATGGTTGATCGGGGTATTTCAGAAATTTTAAAAGAAGTCAGCAACATGGAGAACCTGCTAAAGAAACTTCTTTTTTTAGCTCGCAAAGAAAATAATATATTAAAAAATAATATTATTCCTTTTGAAATATCTGTTTTAATTCAAGAACTTGTGGAAAAACAACAACTTATAGATAAAGAACACGCTTATAAAATTATACG
Source organism: Fusobacteriaceae bacterium (assembly GCA_030625925.1). Classification (GTDB taxonomy): domain Bacteria; phylum Fusobacteriota; class Fusobacteriia; order Fusobacteriales; family Fusobacteriaceae; genus Psychrilyobacter. Next base: position 979 of record DAOUPY010000100.1, read on the forward strand.
AAATCAAACATCTATTTTAAACGCAGATAAAGATCTGATCCTTCAAGCTTTGAGAGAGTTATTAAAAAATAGCTCCAAATATACACTTGAAAATCGTGAGATCTCCGTCGATTCATTCCATAAGAAAAAATACCACTATGTAGTCATTAAAGATCAAGGTAAGGGGATTCCAAAAGAAAACTTAAAACACGTCTTTGAAAGATTTTATATCCAAGATGAAAGCCGAAACAGACAAAAAAATAGCTTTGGACTGGGTCTTCCCATTGTAAAAGATATTATCAAATTACATAACGGAAACATCTATATTGAAAGTGAATTTAATGTGGGGACTGTTGTAACTATTGAACTTCCCAAATCTATTTAATATAAGAGGAGAGATGATAAATCATCTCTCCTCCTGTTAAATATTTTGATAATCTCGTTTTACTTTCCTATTTTTTCTCTTAAAAATTCTATCTTTTCTTTAACAGCTTCATCTCTCGGATCAATTTCATAGGCAGCTATATATTCCTTTACTGCTCTTTTTAAACGACCCATTCTTTCATATTTTATAGCAAATTCTACATGAGCATCATAGATATCAAAATCTAAAAATATTGATAAATCATAAGCTCTTATGGCATCTACTATCCTTCCTATCCTTGAATAAGCATTTCCTAATAAAAAATATACAAATGGAGCTTCCGGGTCTACATCTAAAGCCTTGTTGAAAAGCTCTATAGCCTCTGGGAAATCATCTTTTTCATAGTAAAGGTAACCCATGTATGCCATATACTCTGCATTTTTGGGGTCTAATTCCAACATTTTCTTGTAGACATCTATGGCATCATCTGTTTTTTTTTGAAAACATAATATTGCTCCTAATTCCTTTAATGCCACACGATCATTTGGATTAAAAATCAGTTCCGCTCTAAGATCCACTCTTCTTTCATCTAGATTTTCTATTTCATTGATCTCCATAAATATTGCTGTTCTTAACATCTCTCTCTCCCCCCTGATTCTAAAAAAAGTATCACAACTCCTTATTCTACAGTCACAGATTTAGCTAAATTTCTAGGCTTATCTACATCTACGCCTCTATTTACAGCAGCATAATACGATAATATCTGTAATGGTATAACATTAATTACTGGTGAAAATAACTCATCTATCTCTGGTATATAGATAACTTCATCTGATATCTTCGCTATTTCTGCATCTCCTATGGTAGCTATTGTTAATACTTTTCCACCTCTAGCTCTTACTTCTTCTATATTTGATTTTACCTTATCATATGTATCACTTTTAGTAGCTATTGCTATCAATGGGCATTCTTCGTTTATCAGTGCTATAGGACCGTGCTTTAGTTCCCCTGACTGGTAACCTTCTGCGTGGATATATGAGATTTCTTTTAATTTCAAAGCTCCCTCATAGGCTATTGCTGTATTTATATTTCTACCTATAAATATACTGGATACCACACCATCTAATATTGACGCTTTTCCCTTTATATCATCTTCTATCTCTAATATTTTTTCTACAATATTCGGTAATTTTTTTAAATTTTCAATTATATACCTTCTTCTTTCTACACCTAATATGCCTTTCTTCTCCCCTAAATATAGAGTCAATATATATAGAGCTACTAGTTGTGAGACAAATGCCTTAGTAGAGGCTACCCCTATCTCTAAACCTGCATTGGTATATACCGTTCCATCTGCTTCCCTGGATATAGTACTTCCCATTACATTGATTATCCCTATTGCTTTAGCTCCACTTTTTTTTGCCTCTCTCAGTCCTGCCAGTGTATCTGCCGTTTCTCCTGATTGAGATATCAGTATCACTAGATCCGTCTTAGAAATTATCGGATTTTTATATCTAAATTCAGATGCCACTTCTACTTCTACTGGTATTCTTAACTCCTGTTCTATGATATATTTACCTACCAAAGCAGCATGATAAGATGTTCCGCAGGCTACCATATGGATCTTGGTTATATTATTTAATTCTTCCTCTGTCAACGCGATCTCATCTATGATGGCGCTATCACCCTTTATCTTCCCCTTTAAAGTTTCTGCTATTACCGCTGGTTGCTCGTGGATCTCTTTTAGGGTAAAGTGCTCATACCCGCCTTTTTCAGCTGCTTCTAATGACCATTCTATCTTTGTTTCCTCTGTAATTTTTTCATTTCTTTCCAAATCCCATATCTTTATTTCATCTTTTTTTAATAGTGCTACATCACCATCTTCTAAAAAGATTACTCTATCTGTATATTCTAGGATTGCCGGTACATCTGATGCTATATATTTTTCATCTGTCCCCAGCCCTATTACTAACGGCGACCCCTTTCTGGCAGTTACCAAAACATCTGGCTCTTCAGATGAAATTACTCCTATTGCATAGGCTCCATCTAAGATCGGTAATATTTTAAATACCGACTCCAATAAATCTCCAGTATAATTATCCTCTAACAGATGAACAATAACTTCTGTATCAGTATCAGATAAAAATTTATATCCTTTATTTTTTAATTCTTCCCTTAATTCTGCATAATTTTCTATTATCCCATTATGCACAAGGGATAGTTTATTATCCTCTGAATTATGAGGATGGGAGTTTCTAGTGCTGGGCACTCCATGAGTAGCCCATCTAGTATGTCCTATTCCTACATGACCTAGGATCTCTTTATCTTTTATTATTTCACCTAAATTTGCTAATTTACCCACTGATTTAAATGTTTTCATAAACCCGTCATCACTTATAATTGAGATCCCAGCCGAATCATACCCTCTGTATTCCAATTTTGATAACCCACTGTATAAGACTTCCTTCGTTTCTTTATTTCCTATGTATCCTACAATTCCACACATTTTAACTTCCTCCTAAAATATTTGATTTCAAATGTTCTTTTAGACCCGTAGATCTAAAGGGTTATATTTTAAAAGAAAATAGCCACTAGAAGATTTTTGTAATAATCGTCACCGATTATTTTTGTTCCTTCTTTAGGTTGTGACAACCTCTAGGGTACCCGCCGATTTTCGATTTTCCCTAGCCCTCGTCAACTTCTAATTGTATTTCTCTTTTAAAATTGAGAATTCATTCAGAAGTTCAGGCGCTTTTATATTTTTTTACTCTCTTTTAATTTCCCTATATCCTATTGTATAAAGAAAATGGAAACTATGTCAACTAACAATCTAGTAGATTTATATTTTATAAAAAATATAAGAGCTTCTAAATTATTATTTTCACAATTTAATGGTATTATACTACCTTTTTGTACTATTTAAAAGTTAATTATTAATTAATTTTAATCTTTCTTATAGTTATCATTCTATTAAAAAAAAGCTACTCAATTGAGTAGCTTTTAGACATTTTTTATAATGCTGCTTTTGCAGTTTCTGCTAATTTAGCAAATTCTGCTGCATTGTTTACAGCTAAGTCAGCTAAGACTTTTCTATCTAAAACAATTCCAGCTTTCTTTAATCCATTCATGAATTTAGAATAAGTTACTTCGTTTAATCTCGCAGCAGCGTTTATTCTTATGATCCATAATTGTCTCATTTTTCTCTTTCTAACTTTTCTATCTCTTGTAGAGAAAGCTTCTGCTCTCATTACAGCTTGGTTAGCTTGCTTGAATACGTCTCCAGACGCACCTCTGAATCCTTTCGCTCTTTTTAATATTTTCTTATGTCTTTTTCTTCTGATAACACCTGTTTTTACTCTTGACATTGCTTGTTCCTCCTATCTCAAAAATTTGCTTAACATCTATTTAAAGATTATAATTATCTTCCAACACCTGTAGGTAATAATCTTACCATCATTCTAGCAGCACCTTTAGGTAGTACATTATCTTTATTTAAGTTTCTCTTTCTTTTAGTCTTTTTCTTAGTTAAGATATGACTCATTCCTGATTTTTTAGCGATATATTTCCCTGTTCCTGTTACTTTTACTCTCTTAGCAGTTCCCTTGTGAGTTTTCATCTTAGGCATAGTAAATATCCTCCTTTCAATTTTATGTTTATTTTTTTAATGGTGATAATATGATAAACTTTTGCGGCCCACCATACTTTTTATCAATAATAGCTTCATCTTTAAAAATTTCAGCTACTTCATCAAGTTTTTTTATTCCCAGTGCAGCGTGCATTCTCTCTCTACCAAATAACATAAGACTAGCTTTTACTTTATGTTCTTTTTCAATGAACTTTCTGATATGTCCTATTTTAGTTTCAAAATCATGTACATCTATTCTAGCTTTAAACTTAATTTCTTTAATTACAACTTGCTTTTGATTTTTCTTAGCTTCCTTAGCTTTTCTAGCCTGCTCATATTTGTACTTTCCGTAGTCCATAATCTTACACACAGGCGGGGCAGCTGTAGGTGAAACTTCTACTAAGTCAAGTTTTTTTTCTACTGCAATGCTTAATGCTTCTCTCGAAGTCATTACTCCCAATTGCTCTCCATCATCCGATATTACCCTTACTTCTCTAGCTCTAATTCTTTCATTGATTCTAGTTTTGTTAGAAATAATAGACACCTCCAAAATTATATAAAAAAAAACAGGATATGATAACACACCCTGTAAAAGTTATTCCTCAAATTAAATTTTCATTTAACCTGTAAATTCTTTACATTTTTAATTCGTAACCTAATGCATCTAACATGATCCTAAGATCTAAACTTTTAGTTTAGTGATGATAAGGTGAGAAACGGGTGTCTCTTCTTTTTCTTATATATTAAATTTTTATTCTACATGACATAATATCATAAAAAAGATATAATGTCAACTATTTTTATGGCGTACCTAAGAGGAGTCGAACCCCTAACCTTCTGGTCCGTAGCCAGATGCTCTATCCAATTGAGCTATAGGTACGTATATTGAGTAAAAAAAAAGCGGTCACAACCGACTTTGTTTTTATATGGCGGAGAATGAGGGATTTGAACCCTCGGTACCCGGTAAAGGGTACACTCCCTTAGCAGGGGAGCGGATTCGACCACTCTCCCAATTCTCCGTGTATGGCGATGAGACTGGGACTCGAACCCAGACCCCTTGCGGGTTCACCGGTTTTCAAGACCGGCTCCTTAGCCAGTTCGGACATCTCACCACTCGACAAGGACTATACTATCATATATATATATGATGGTCAACACTTTTTTCATATTTTTTTATAAAAATT
>DAOUPY010000455.1 GCA_030625925.1 Fusobacteriaceae bacterium
ATCATAATTTTTTACCTCCCTTACGCCTATGGCGACTTTTTATCCCCTTAATAAAAAATTCAGAATGGATTTTGACCTCCATTCTTAATTTTATTATTATTATTTTTCTTCTAAGACTCTGATAAGTTCCATATATTCATCAATACTTATAGATTCAGCTCTTCTATTACCCTCTATACCTATAGCAGCTAGTCTCTCTTTTAGCTCAGCCTTACTGAATCCTAAGCTAGACAGATTATTCAATATATTTTTTCTCTTAGTAGCAAAGGCTGCCTTTACATATTTGAAAAACGTAGCTTCATCTACTAACTTTTCATATTTATTATCAGGTCGAAGTTTAATTGACATAAATGCCGAATCAATCTTAGGTACTGGCTCAAAATCTTCCTTTGGAATAGTGAATAGGTATTCTGCATCACCAAAATATTCAACAGATAGTGTAAGAACACTTCTCTCACTTCCTGATTTTGCACATATCCTTTGAGCTACTTCTTTTTGTACCATTATATAAATTTCACTTATAATATTTCTATTCTTTATCAATTTATGAATAATTGGAGAAGTAATATAGTAAGGTATATTAGCTACTACCTTTACAGGTTCTCCTATTTTTTCTTGGAAATCTTGCTCTAAAACATCTCCCATAAGTAAAGTGAACTTAGGGTTGGTATCAAATTTCTTTCTTAGTATTCTTTCTAGATCTGTATCTATCTCCATACATGTAACTTTTTTCCCATGCTCCAATAATAGCTCTGTAAGTGCTCCCTCACCAGGTCCTATCTCTACTATAGCGTCTTTCGAATTTACATCTGAAACCTCTATAATTCTATCTAAAACCTGCCCTGCATTGGTCAAAAAGTTTTGTCCATATTTTTTCTTGTGTCTAAATCCCATCTTTCACCTACTTTTCTATAGTTTATTTTTCTATAGTTACTTTCCCGATAAACGGCAATTCCCTATGTTTTTCTGCATAATCTATCCCATACCCTACTACAAATTCATCTGGGATTTGGAAACCTGAAAATTCTACCTCTACATTAGCTTCTCTTCTCGCTGGTTTATCTAAAAGTGTGCAAATGCTCAATGATTTTGGTTCTCTGATCTTTAATATTTCAACAACTTTACTCAAAGTAAATCCTGTATCTATTAAGTCTTCTACAATTAGAACGTCTTTACCTTTGATACAGTCCTCTATATCTTTTTTTATCTTTACATCTCTAGAAGAGGTCATAGAATTCCCATAACTAGATACAGTCATAAAGTCTAATCTCACGTTCTCTAATTTTAATTCACGAGCAAGATCGGCCATAAATATTACTGATCCACGTAGAAGGGCAATCAACACTAACTCTTCAGTGTTTTCATATTTTTTATTTATTCTAGCCCCTAATTCTGCTACTTTTTCTGCTATCTCTTCTTTTGAGATCATTACATCTACTGAATATTTCATTCTTTATTATCTCCTTAGTCTTCTAATTCGTCTAAATTTCCCATGATACCTACGTAAGGAATATTTCTATACTCCTGCATATAGTCTAATCCATAACCTAATACAAACTCATCCTCTATTTCGAAACCAATATATTGTACATCGATCTCAACTTCTCTTCTAGAAGGCTTGTTTAGAAGTGTACATAATGTTACAGATTTAGGTCCTCTATGTCCTAACATCTTTAATACAGTCTTCAATGTATTTCCTGAATCGATAATATCTTCTACTACGATTACATGTTTCCCCATGATATTTTCATCTAAGTCTTTCTTGATCTTAACTTCTCTCGTGGATATAAATTCATTTCCATAACTAGATACAGTCATAAAATCCATCTTTAGTGGTAATTCAATTTTTCTGCAAAGGTCTGCCATAAATATAATCGATCCTTTTAATAGACATACTACGATTATATCTTCCTCTACCTCTTTAAAATCCTTCGTGATTTGAGCTCCTAGCTCGGCCACTCTTGCAGCAATCTGTTCCTCTGTAAGCATTTTTGTTGAAATTCCCTTATCCCAAGGCTTTTTATTCAATTTTGTTTCCTCCTAAAGTTAATAATTTACCTCATATTTTACCATTAATTCTTAGTTTTTTTCAATATTAT
>DAOUPY010000201.1 GCA_030625925.1 Fusobacteriaceae bacterium
TAGATGGTGTGACTCAGGAATCATTGGTGTATGGATATCCTAAATATGGTGAAAAAACACCGGTTAATGAACAGGAAAACCTTTTAAAAAACTTAAGGATATTAAAAAACTTAGATAAGGTAATAATGACTGTAAATTATATAAATAGCAGCTACGGGAAATGGAGGAGTAGAAATTTAGCAGAAAATAATAATTTTTTAAATTACTGCCCAGAGAATCGTAAAGTTACAGAGATATCAAAAAATGTTTATTTTGAAAATGATTATGATATAGTGAATCTTTCCCATGCTGAAAATTTTTTATATCTATTAAATCCAGAGAAATTTAAACATAAGACGGAGTATATAGATATATTGTCACAAACAAAATATGATGTTCTTATAATAGATATGTACTTTAAAGGTATTAAGCTGACTGTTGAAGATATAGAAAAACTAAAGAAGAAGCCTCAAGGAGGAAAGAGGTTAATCATAGGTTATTTTAGTGTTGGAGAAGCGGAAGATTACAGGGCATATTGGAAAAATAAATGGAGCAAGGAATTACCTGATTGGATCTCTCATGAAAATGAAAATTGGGAGGGGAACTATATTGTTAAATACTGGTCGAAAGAGTGGCAGGAAATAATAGGAGAGATGTTAAAAAAGTATTTAGATACAGGATTTGACGGGGTATTTTTAGATACCATAGATACCTATGAAAGCTTTGAGAAGGAGGAGTGAGTATGGATAAAAGAAGGCAGAATATCATATTTTTCCTGGAAAATATTTTTTACTATACTTTAATAGTTGTTTTATTCAAAAATATATTGGGATTTGAAGAGAAATTTTTAGAATTAAATATACATCCGCTGTTTATCTTGGCAGGAATAATGGCTTATAGGTATGGTGTACATCTAGGAGTGCTCAGTGCAACCATGGCAACCATGGTGTATGTCTATGTGTATTTGGATTTAGGACATGACATTGTAGTGTTTTTCTATGATTTTAAATATTATAAGTTTCTCCTGATGTTCTATATTTCATCCTTTATATTGGGAAGGATAAAGGACAATCAAAATGAAAAAACAAAGGATTTGAGTCAGGAAATTTCGCTTTTGCATAAAAATTATAAGAGTCTGTATGACAATAACAATAAATTGATATATCTGAACAATCGTATGAAAGGCCAGATTATAAAATCAGAGGAAAGTATTATAGCCCTTTATAATATAGCTGATACCTTGGATATTTTAGATGTAGAGGAAGTTATCACTAATTTAATAGGAGTCTTTAGAACGTATATAAATGCAGAGGTGATTTCTTTATACACTGTTGATAGTTCAAAAAAATATATGAGGTTGAAGGTAGCAGTAGGAGAAAACAGAAAACTGCTTAGCTCTATAGAAATATCCAAATATCCAGAATTTGGGAGGGTGATAGAGGATAAAAAGTACGCTAAGAGAGATGGTACAAATTTGGAAATCCCGGTATTTTATGCACCAATTTTAAATAATGATGAGGTAATAGCGATATTAAATATAGAGAGGCTGTCCTATGAAACCTATACTACCTACACAGAAAAGATCTTTGAAATACTGGTGTCTTGGACCAGTAAATCGATCTCTAATGCAATATCTTATAGTGAAAAAATAGAAGATGAAATCTATTATGAAAAAACTCGAATTATGCATAAAAAATTCTTTGAAAAAAGATTGATAGAGGAGAAAAAAAGAGCAGAAATGTTTGAACTTTCCCATATTTTAATCAAATTTAAAGTGCTGGTAGAAGATTTAAAAGAGATAGAATTAAATATGAGAAGTGTGGATAGAGCAGGGTATTACGAGGAGGATAAAATTCTATATATTATCTTCCCTGCAACTCAATTGGAAAATAAAAATTTATTAAAGTCTAAAATATTGGAAGGAAATGCAGGTATTTTGGAGGAGTATTATGAAGATTAAATATTTAATAGGATTGATGCTTGTATTGGGACTGGGATTACAATTTTTCAGAGTGAATAAATTAAATGAAATAGTTGATGTAAAACAAGGGTATAGATATAAAAAAATAATATATTCAGGTTCAAAAGATATTCCAAAAGGGGAATTAAAACATTTAGTCATAACTTCCCATATAGATTCAGAAACTCAAGGGGAGATCTATGAAAATTTAAAAGAAGTTTTTAATTATGCTAAGGTAGCTTATGATGTGAAATATCTAAAAAATTTGAAAAAAGGGGAAGTCTCTAGATATCAAAGTATAATTATAGCTACCGATAACTATAAATATTTAAAAAAGAATATATATGAAGAGATAAAAGATTATATAGCTAGTGGCGGAAATTTGATTATTTTGATGAACTCCTATTTTAATCCCTTCAATGAGATTGCAGGGATAGAAAAATTGAAAGGATTTACTGTGGGAAATGGTCTTAAATTTAAAAAAAACATTTTTCCGGGAATAGATGGAACAAAGATAATAGGTGAGGACGCAGAGAGTATAACTAATTCTTTGCTGGATACAAAATTAAAAGCTGATGTTGAGATAATTGCTGAAACATCTGAAGGATATCCGATACTTTTTCAGAGGAAGATAGGAGACGGAAGGATAATTTATTCCAATGCAACATTTTTTGTAGATCGCTCTGTAAATGGTATTTTAATACAGTTAATTTCTTATGGCAATAATTTGTTTCTTCAAAATATAGTCAACACAAAAATTATAGATATAGATGATTTTCCTGCGCCTCTTCCAAGGGGAAAACACAAATTGATCTACCCTAAGTATAAAGTGGATACCAGGAAATTTTTTCGTGATATTTGGTGGCCGGATATGAAAAAAATAGCTAAAGATGAAAATCTTATCTACACAGGCTATATCATAGGAACATATGAAAACATAACACAGGCAGACAAATTCAATGAATTTAATGAAAATGACCTGCTGGATAGGACATATTTTGGAAGGGAGTTATTAGCATTAAATGGAGAAATAGGAATTCATGGATATAACCATCAGCCATTAGGATTGAGTGAGGAGTTAAATCACGATCATAATTATAAAGACTGGGAAACTGTGGAAGACATGGCCGCAAGTATTAGAGCAACAAGGAATAACTTAAGTGAAATGTATGGCGGTTTGCAAGCGAGGGTATATGTACCGCCCTCAAATATGCTGGGAGCTACAGGGAAAAAAGCATTAAAAGAAAACCTTCCCTCCCTGGAAGTACTATCGGGTCTTTATAATGGCGGCGGTGAAAAAGGTGTTTTAATTACTAAGATAGGGTGGGATGAGGATGAACCGAGTTTATATAATTTTCCTAGATTTAGTTCCGGGATTCTCTATGATGATATAGAAATGCTGGGGATATATAAAGGGATAGCTTTATATGGGATTGTACATCATTTTTTTCATCCAGATGATCTTTTAGACAATGAGAGGGGAGATGGAAAAAGTTGGAAAGAGTTAAAAGAAGAATTTTCTCGATATTTTAAAAATGTAAATGAGAAATTTGGTTTTTTAAGAGCCCAGACAGCTTATGATGGGTATAGAGAGGTTTTAAAGCTAGAAAAACTTAAAGTTCATATATTTAAAGAAGGTGAAGATATAGATATTTATTTTGAAAATTTTCCAGGCAAAACATATCATTATTTTAGACTCAGAGGAAAGAAAATAGAAAAAGTAGTTGGAGGAAAGGCGCAGTTGATAACCTTTGATGAGGAAACAACACTGTATTTATTAGAAGCTAATAAAAATAAAATATCAATCAGATTAAAGTAGGTGATGAAATGTATAAATTAACAATATTATTATTGACAATATTAGAAGCAGAGATAACGTATATGGCTTTTTATTTAGAAACTTTGAATTTTATCAATTTTTTAATTCTGCATATACTGGTAGTATTAGTTTTATTTTTCACCAACCAATATAATAAAATAGATGCTTTTATATACAGTAGATTAGTATTTGCAATTCCATTTGTAGGGATATTTCTCTACCTGATAGACCTGGTTTTTTTGAGGAAAAATGATTTTAATATAGTCGAGGAAGTTTTTGATTTTGAAAAATATTTAGAGGAAAAAAAGTTCTTAAAAAAAGTAGACTTGGAGGAGGAGTTAAAATTAATCAGTGCTATTGATACTATGAATGTTAAGGGAAGAAAGGAAAAGAAAGACTTTATAATAAAATTTAAGCCGGAAGACATAAGGGTCAGGGTAAAGATGTTGAGGAAAGGTCTGGTAGATAAAGACAGAGAGGTCGTGCATTATTCAGCAGTTGAATTTAATCAATTATCTGAAAATTTTGATAAACAACTGAGAAAATACAAAAAAAAATACAAAAGTTCAAAGAATCTAAAAGATTTTAATGATTTAACGATATTTTATGAGCGCTATATAAAAAGCGAGGTATTAGAAGGAGATATTTTAAAGCTGC
>DAOUPY010000278.1 GCA_030625925.1 Fusobacteriaceae bacterium
ATTATATCCAAACTTCTCCACTCATAGTTTTTAAATAAGTCTTCTAATGTGAAATTTTCTCCTGATTTTAAGTGTTTTATCTCTTTTAAAGCCACTGCTAAATAAGCCTCCATAATCTTAACCTCCGTAAATTAAAAAAAAATATCTTCCACTAATTTTATTTATCCTTCATTATAAATCCTGCTATCTTCTTTTTACTCCCGTGGGAGTAAAAATCCTTTACTATTTTCTTCAAATTTTGTCCCCGATTATTATTTTACAGGCATGATTAACTATATTTTATTTTGTAGAAAAAATAGTGGAAATTGTCTTTTTTTATACAGAAAATTGAAAATAAAAGAGCTTACCACATATTAGGTAGTGGAAGGCTCAGAGGAAATTTTTTAAAAATTAGAATAATAAAATAAATTATTGTTTGGAGGTGGAATAGATGCAGAAAATAATGATATTAGCAATGATTTTTGGGATATTATCAATAGCTATAAGGGCAGAAGAAGGATATCTTAGTTTTATTCCTAAAATTTCAATAGGAAAAGATGTAAATAAGAATCCTATTGATGGGAACTTTAAAGGTATAAATGCAGATATTTTGTATGGTCTGACTAAAAATGTAGAAATAGGAGCAAATATATCCTGGACTCCATATGACACAGACTATGATGATGATTTAAATGTTTTTGGTCTAACAGGTGTTTTAAAATATAATTTTAATGACATCAATGGGTTTAAACCATATATATCAGCTAGAGGTGGATTAGGTTTTGGAATCGGTGATAACCTCACACGGGTTGAAGTGGATAAAGGTGCAGAAGTGGAAATAGAAATAAGAGGCCAGCGGATAGCTGCCATAGTTGCTATAGCTGCTGGGTTAGAATATAATAACTTCAATCTTGAATTAAGTTATCAAATAACTGAGTTTGAGAAATCTAAATCAATTTTTCTAGAAGACAACTCTAAAGAAAAATTAGTCTCTCTGTCTTTGGGATATAGATTTGAATAATTTCAAAAAACAAATAAATCGTAGGAGGTGTTGTTTTGATTTCAATTCCAAATTTGGAGATATAGATATCAACAGAGGCTTAGTTCCTACAGTAAGAACTTTTAAAAGTGGGCTTTTAAAGACTAAAGACTGGTCTGAACTAGAAGGAAAACATCTATACGCCGTCCACTTCTTTAACAATGTAATTAAAAAAAGAGGAATTAATATTCCTCTTTACTTAGCTTTAAAACCTAAAGCTTTGTTTCTATCCTCAAGTATTGCAATCTTTGGAAGAATTCTTATTCCCCTTAAGATTATTTTTATCCTTGTTTTTTTCACTCTTCTTAAACAGCCTTAACCTTAAGACTTTTAATAAAGGTCAGTTTCCAGTTTTAATTTTTTCTAAAATATTTATAATTGCCCCCTCCTATATTTATCCATATTATTTCATGAAAGGAGCTAAATTTCTGTGACTTTGTCACATAGAATTTAATTTATTAATTTTTTTAGAGCAGAAAGATCTTTTACAAGAACACTCTTTCTTTCTAATTCAAGTATATTATTCAATTTCATATTTTTTAAACTTCTTGAAACAACCTCTCTAGAGCTGCCAATATGATTGGCTATCTCTTCATGGCTCATATTATAAATATTTCCATTCTCTAATAAAAATTCACCAATTCTTACGTCTATTTTTTTTACTAAAATATCATCGATTAATTCCAATACTCTAGACATTTTTTCCCCAATTAACTGTAAAAGAAAGTGATTAAAATTTGTACTCTCCTTTTTTAGTGTTTCTATAGTATTTCTCGGAATCATCTCAATTTTAGATTCTTCCGTTGCTTCGATTAAGAGATTAAAAGACATATTTCCCATTATACAAGAAGATGACATTATACAAAATTCCCCTGGAAGGATATTAAAAAGCGTTATCTCCCTTCCATTATTGGCAATTAGATACACTCTAAGCTTTCCCTCTGTAAGTAGTAAAAGACCAGGGCAGGAATCCACATCTATTTTTTCCTTACTTTTTAATTTTTGTTGTTTTTTATTTTTTAAAAATTGAAGTTTTTCATGAGATTTTAATACTTCTAATAATTTTTTTTTAGTCATTGCCTTATTCTCCTCTGTTAAATGACAGTTTAGCCTTGCTTATTATTCCAAATATATTTTACACTATATAAATTTAAAACACCAATTTTAAAATAAAAGTAGAAAAAATCGACGTGATGTTGCAGACAGGCAAAATTCTATGCTTACGAATAAATTACCAGTATTATGTCCCTTATGGGTATAATTTCCTAGATAATAAAAAAATGCTTGACTTTAAAATCTAAAATTGTTATCATTATTTGTAATCAAAACAAAGTTGTAACGAAAATAAAGTCGAAATAAAACAAATTCAAATAAATGAGGAGTGGTTAAAGATGGCAAAAATGAGATGTACAGTATGTGGGGAAATATTAGATGCTAACGTTGAGGTCTGTCCAGTATGTAAGGCAGGAAAAGATAAATTTGCAGCTTATGATGAAAATGCAACTGAAGAGTGGGCAACTGAGCATAAATTAGGAGAAGGATTAGCTTGTGGAGACACAGAGATCATAGAAGGATTGAGAGCTAACTTTGCAGGAGAATGTACAGAAGTTGGGATGTACTTAGCAATGTCAAGAATTGCAGATAGAGAAGGATATCCTGAAGTAGCTGAAGCATACAAAAGAATTGCATTTGAAGAGGCAGAACATGCAGCTAAATTTGCTGAATTATTAGGAGAAGTAGTAACTAATTCAACAGAAGAAAACTTAAGATTAAGAGTTGCAGCTGAATATGGTGCTACATCTGGTAAATTTGAAATTGCAAAAAGAGCAAAAAAATTGGGATTAGATGCAGTCCATGATACAGTACATGAAATGGCTAAAGATGAAGCTAGACATGGAAAAGCATTCAAAGGTTTATTAGAAAGACATTTTGAAGGAAAATAATTAGCTTTATAAAAATAATTTTTAAATAAAATAAACGACTATTATTTCTAAAAGAAATTTAGTCGTTTATTTTTATTTTTATCTGTCGCTTATATATAAGGTAAGTTTTGAATTCTATAAAAGGTTGATTTTATCTAGAATTGATCTCTATGAAACCTCATTTTTGACCGTATTACCTAGGTTTTTTGAGATTTATTTTAAAAAAACTTTGGAAATGAAGAAAAAACTCTTGACGTAGAATAATAAGTACGGTATACTTCTTCTTGTCCGCGAGGGAAACCGAACGAGACAGAGAAGGACATTGAAAGTTGAATAGAGAAAGAAAGTGTAAATTAAAAACTCAATTGTCGTTTGAAACTTTGTTTTCAAACAATCGATTAAGGTGTACAGTGGAAAGAACCACTATAAAAATATATTGAAATTTTTTATTAGTTTTATACTAATAGTAGATGGAAAGCTAAACTTCATTTATGAAGTTAGGATATAAATTTGAATGTAGAGTTTGATC
>DAOUPY010000404.1 GCA_030625925.1 Fusobacteriaceae bacterium
CAGTATACCATCTAAATTTTTATCTTCCATCAATTTTCTCAACTTCATCTTTTCCCCCTATTTAATTTTGTTCTCGTTTATAAGAATACGCTAAAACTAAATTTATTTCAAGGTTTTGTATCTTATAATTATTCTATATAGGTTGTTGCAAAAGTATTTTTTACAAACAATTTTGAGGAGTTTGCCCGCCGGGGCAAACGATTATTGTATAACATAAAATTTACATTCTAAATTTAAAAATCAATACTAAACAAAGAAACCCCAATAAAAATTGGGATTTATTTTTGTATTAATTTAATGATAAAAACTATTTTTTCAATGAAGCAAATATATTTTCTATCGCTAATGCACCTGGATCTTTTACACCATTTAAGTTTTCTTCATTAACATATGAAGACCGCCCCGCTTTGGCTTTTAACATTTTCGATGTTGAATCAGCACCAATCTTAGCCTCTTCTATAGCTTTATCTATTCCATATTTTTCTAATGTTAGTAATGCAGGCTCTAAAGCATCAATCATTGTGCAGTCTCCTATATTAGCTCCACCGAAAAATTTCATTTGTTCTAATCCTTTAAGCAATGACTTATAGAGATTTTTTGTAGCATCATATTCGACTCCTGAAGCAGTAAAGAATATAGATAATAATACACCACTAGACCCTCCCATAACAACAGCCAATTTTTCTCCTATTACTTGAAACAATACTCCTAAATTATCTAAGGGAAGATTATTTTTTCTAGAAAAATTTAAAATTTCACTTGCTCCACTTTTAAATGTAGATCCAGTATCTCCATCTCCGACCAAACTATCTAATCTATTAAGTTCCGTTTCAGAATTAATTATAGCTCGACATATCACTTCTAAAATTTCTTTTACATTTTCATTTTCAGTAGCTGTATATTCTATATTTGTCGTGAACTTTTGTAATGCTTCAGTCTTTATTACTCTTTTAGGTATAATTCCTGTCCATGATTCTACTTCCACTTTACTTTGTAAAGCTACTAATATGTCCTCAGTCAATTGTATTGAGGATATAGAAAACCCTTTCATATCAATAGAAGTCATATAAGCATTAGGTCCTACAAAATAATCACACGAATTAAAGAATTTTTCTTTAAAAATATCATTTGTAATTAAATTCATCTCTAAAGGTGATATCCCACCCAAATTATTAATTAGTATTGCATACCTTTCATCTTTAGAGTTATATTTTTCTAATTTCCCCATAAGCTCTTTACTCAATTCTTGAACTTGTATATACTTTAGCAGGCTTATCCCTGGTTCACCATGAATACCTAATCCTAATTCAGCTTCTCCTTCTTTGATTCTATCTACATAGTCCACTCCTGGAATTCTACAGTTAGTTATGGCTACACCTATTGTTGCGATTCTTTTATTACATTCTTCAGCCATTTTTTTAACCTTTTCTAATGAAGCTCCTTGTTCTGCATAATATCCTGCTACTTTATGAATAAAAAGAGTCCCTGCTAGTCCACGAGGTTGATCTGCATTTTCTATTGCAATATCTTCTTTTACTATTACTACTTCTACCGGTATTCCCATTTTTTTAGCTCTTTCTGCTGCTAAACCAAAATTTAAACGGTCCCCAGTATAATTCTTTACTACGAGTAAACAACCCGCTTTTCCAGAGACAGATAATATTGCATTTAATACTGCATCTATACTAGGAGAAGCAAATATATCTCCACAAACAGCAGCGGTTAACATTCCTTTTCCTACGAAACCTGCATGTGCTGGTTCATGACCTGATCCCCCACCAGAGATAATTGATACTTTATTTTTATCTATATCTTTTCTTGAAATCACTCTTATATTTTCTCCAAGATTTAATTTCGTTAAATTATTATATTTGTTAGTTGCTAATAAACCATTAATTGCGTCATCTACAATAGTCTCTTTTTTATTAAAAAATATTTTATTCATAAATTATATTCCTCCTGTTTTAAAAAAAGATAGAGTCGTTAGACTCTATCTTTTTTATTTTTTTAATCTTCCCAGCTTTGCGATCTAGTTACTGCTTTTTTCCAACCTTTATACATAACTTGTTTTTTCTCTTCCTCTAACTTAGGTTCATACATTCTATCTAAACTCCATCTTTCCATTATTTCATCCTTGTCATTCCAGAATCCAACAGCAAGTCCGGCTAAATAAGCTGCTCCTAAAGCTGTAGTCTCAGTTACTACAGGTCTCAACACCTCTGCTCCTAAGATATCTGATTGAAATTGCATCAAGAAGTTATTTGCAACGGCTCCACCGTCAACTTTTAAACTAGATAATTTAATTCCTGAATCCTCCTGCATAGCTTCTATAAGATCTTTACTCTGGTATGCTATAGCTTCTAAAGTTGCTCTTATGATATGGTTTCTATTCGCTCCACGTGTAAGACCTACAATACATCCTCTTGCATACATATCCCAATATGGAGATCCCAGCCCTACAAATGCAGGTAC
>DAOUPY010000220.1 GCA_030625925.1 Fusobacteriaceae bacterium
CTCAATTGGTAGAGTAACGGTCTCCAAAACCGTGGGTTTAGGGTTCGAGTCCCTACTGGACTGCCATAATAAATTTTATCCGAATATTTTATTCGGATTTTTTTAT
The DNA here is from genome assembly GCA_030625925.1 of Fusobacteriaceae bacterium. Lineage (GTDB taxonomy): Bacteria > Fusobacteriota > Fusobacteriia > Fusobacteriales > Fusobacteriaceae > Psychrilyobacter. The sequence continues at coordinate 107 of DAOUPY010000220.1, forward strand.
TTTAAAAAATAAAAAAAAGATATCTCCTGCATTAAGCAGAGATACCTTTTTTATTATGACAGATTTTACAGGGGATATATCCCTCTTTTTTAGCACGATCTAAAGGAAGTTCAGTCATAGTATCGTTATAATATCGACATTTTTTGGTGTGGTATTTTTTTGAATGAGGTGATACAAATACATGATCTATCTTGTTATTCTTTAAGTCGTTTTGGATCTTTTCTTTTAAAATTTCCTTATTTTTCATTGCAAGTTCATATTTTTCATCGATTGTTTCATGGGAATCCTTTGTCTTAGACCCTTTGAGTAAAAAAAGGATAACAATAACTCCGATTAACAAATAAATTCCAATCATAATTTATCACACTCCTCAAGAATTGATTTACTTTAATCTATTACAAGTATGCTATATTATTTCAGGAAAACCAAATTTTTTTTTATGAAGGTTAAGACTATTTATTGCTTTTTAAAAAATATTATGGTATAGTATCCTCAAATAGAACAATATAATTTCTCAATATGGGAGGAAGTTTCTACAAGTCACCGTAAATGACTTACTATGGTATTAATATTTTTTTAATATCCAGATCAGTTAATTTTTTAAATTAAAATGAAAATACAACTAATGGAGGATTGACATGAAGTATAAAATGAGGATGTTAAAAAAAATAAAAAATAAAAAAGGAATTAATCAATAGTCCTAAGTCCGCATTGGAATAAGTGTGTACTTAGGATTTTTATTTTAAGGAGGCAGCATGAAAACAGATATTCAAATTGCTCAAGCAGCAAAGATATTACACATTAGGGATATTGCATCTAAGATAAATTTATCAGAAGAAGATTATGATCAATACGGAAAATATAAAGCAAAATTAAATTTAGATATATTGAAAAAAAATAGCCATAAAAAATATGGGAAATTAATCCTGGTAACAGCGATTACTCCTACACCAGCAGGAGAGGGGAAATCTACAGTTACTGTAGGTTTGACTCAGGCTATGAATAAGTTAGGGAAAAAATCTATAGCAGCCTTGAGGGAACCATCTCTTGGTCCTGTATTTGGAATGAAGGGTGGAGCTACTGGGGGCGGACATTCTCAGGTGATTCCAATGGAAGACATAAACTTACACTTTACAGGAGACCTTCATGCAATTGGAGTGGCACATAATCTTATCTCAGCATGTATAGATAACCATATAAAACATGGAAACAAACTGGATATAGATGTGACTAAGATAGCTTTTAAAAGGGTTATGGATATGAACGACAGATCTCTTAGAAATATAGTAATTGGAATGGGTGGAATTGCCAATGGAATTCCTAGAGAAAATTCATTTCAAATAACAGTAGCCTCTGAGATAATGGCTATCCTTTGTTTATCAGAATCTATAATGGATCTAAAAAACAGGATCAGTGAGATTGTATTTGGATTTGACAGAGCAGGAAAACCATTAAAAGTAAGTGACCTAAAGATAGAAGGAGCTATAACAGCTCTCCTAAAGGAAGCAATTAAACCAAACTTAGTTCAAACATTAGAAAATACCCCGGTAATAATCCATGGAGGACCATTTGCCAATATAGCTCATGGGTGTAACTCACTATTAGCTACTAAGATGGCACTTAAATTATCTGATTATGCAATAACAGAAGCCGGATTTGCAGCAGATTTAGGAGCAGAAAAATTCTTGGATATAAAATGCAGAAAGGGTGGATTAAATCCCAGTGCTGTAGTCATTGTAGCTACGGTAAAAGCCCTTAAACTACATGGTGGAATGAACCCTAAAGAGCTAAAGGAAGAAAGTTTAGAAGCTTTAGTTAGAGGAATAGAAAATTTAGATAAACATATAGAAAATATGAAAAACTTTGGATTACCAGTGGTAGTAGCTATAAATAAATTTGTTACAGACAGTGCTGCTGAATTAGACTTTATTAAAACTCACTGTGAAACATTAAATGTACCAGTAGCTCTATGTGATGTATGGGCTAATGGTGGAAATGGTGGAATAGAACTGGCAAACTTAGTGATAGATGAGATTGAAAATAAGGAAAATGATTTTAAATATCTTTATAAAGTAGAAGATTCTATTGTGAAAAAGATAGAAAAGATCGTAAAAAATATCTATGGTGGAGATGGAGTAATATTTACACCTAAGGCTAAAAAGATGATAAAAACATTAAATGAGTATGGATATGATAAATTACCGATCTGTATGTCAAAAACTCAAAAATCAATTTCAGATAACCCCAAACTAATGGGGAGACCAAGTGGATTTACTGTCACAATAAATGAATTGAGATTATCAGCTGGAGCCGGATTTATCGTAGCAATGGCAGGAAGTATATTAGATATGCCGGGACTGCCAAAAATACCTTCGGCAGAATTGATCGACATAGATGAAGATGGAGTAATCTCTGGATTATTTTAAAAAAAATCAAATAAAACTTATATATACCCATGATATGGTTGGGAGTCTCTACGGTTTGCCTTAAATAAATCGCTATAAGTAAATGAAAGTACTTGGTTAGATCCCGGGGCTATTTTTACTTATTAAAAATAGCTCTGGGATTTTTGTTATTAGAGAGGAAATTATATTTATTCATAAAAATTAGGAGGAGTCATGAATCACCGTGTCTATGTAGAAAAAAAAGAAAAATTTGCTGTAGAAGCTAAAAAACTAAAGGTAGAATTAAAGGAAAATTTAAATTTAGCTCATTTGGAGAAGGTTAGAATATTAAATATCTATGATCTTTTCAATGTAAAAAAAGATGAAATATCTACAATAAAAGAAGTGGTGCTTTCAGAAATTGTAGTAGATTATACCTACGACACTTTAGATTTAAAGGATAAAAATTACTTAGCTGTTGAATTTTTACCCGGTCAATTTGACCAAAGGGCTGACTCAGCTATCCAATGTATAAATTTAATTTGTGAAGAGAGTGGAGATATATCGGTAAAAACAGGAAAACTGCTTATATTTTCTGGGGATCTTTCACTTGAAGATATGAAGAAAATAAAAAAATATTATATAAATGAAGTTGAGATGAGGCAAAAAGACCTGTCTAGTATGACAGAAGATGAGATAACTCCTCCAAATGAAGTGGAGATCCATGGTGGATTTAACTCTTACTCGGAGGTTGAATTAGAGGGGTTTAGAAAATCTTGCGGTTTAGCCATGACTACAGCTGATATAGTGCATATTCAAAAATATTTTAAAGATGAAGAGGGAAGAGATCCCAGTGATACAGAGATAAAAGTGTTGGATACTTACTGGTCGGATCACTGTAGACATACTACCTTTGAAACAATATTAGAAAAAATTACTCTGCCAAAGGGGAGATTTGAAGAAACTTTACAGGCAACATTCAACGAATACCTAGAAAGTAGAAGGGATGCCCATGGGGAAAGGATAGAGAAAAAACCTATGACCCTCATGGATATGGCTACCATATCAGCTAGAGAGATGAGAAAAAATGGTCTTTTAGATGACTTGGAAGTATCGGAAGAGATAAATGCCTGTTCTGTATACATAGATGTGGATATAGAAAAAGATGGGAAAAAAGAGATGGAAAAATGGCTTTTGATGTTTAAAAACGAAACTCATAATCATCCTACTGAAATTGAACCATTTGGGGGAGCTTCTACTTGTATAGGAGGAGCAATAAGAGATCCACTATCTGGAAGATCATATATATATCAGGCTATCAGGGTGACAGGATCGGCGAACCCATTGGAAAAATTAGAGGATACTCTGCCTGGCAAATTATCTCAAAGAAAGATAACAACCGGAGCAGCCCACGGATATTCATCTTATGGAAATCAAATAGGCGTGGCAACATCCCATGTAACTGAGATCTATTATCCAGGATATAAAGCCAAAAGAATGGAAGTAGGTGCAGTAGTAGCGGCTACTCCAGCAAGTAATGTACGTCGTGAATCACCAAATCCTGGAGATAAGATAATCTTATTGGGAGGGAAAACTGGTAGAGATGGATGCGGAGGAGCTACAGGTTCATCAAAAGAGCA
>DAOUPY010000343.1 GCA_030625925.1 Fusobacteriaceae bacterium
TTTTTTTTATTTTAAATAATAATTATGGTATAATAAAATGATAGAAAACTAGTGTAATATAGATTGGGGGAAAAAATGAGGATATTAATAATAAGGCTGAGTTCTATAGGAGATGTTATACTGACTACTCCAATCCTAAAAAAATTAAAGGAAAAAAATAAAGACTTAAAGATTGACTTTGTGGTTTTGGATAAATTTAAAGATGCCATAGAGGGAAATCCCAATATAGATAACTTGATCATCTTTAAAAAAGATACAGATGACGGGGTAAAAAATATAAGGCGATTTTCAAAAATATTGAAAGAAAATAACTACGATTATGTATTTGACCTGCATTCTAAGATAAGATCCAGGTTAATCACATTTTTTCTGGGAGAGAAAACTTTTAGGTATATAAAAAGATCACTCTATAAAACTATCCTGGTAAAATCTGGATTGATTAAGTATAGAGCTGATAATACCATAGTAAAAAATTATTTTGACCCATTCAAGGTTTTAGGAATAGAGTATAGTGGGGAAGATTTGGAGTTTAACTTTACCCAAGGTGATGAAAAAAAAGTAGAGAATTATAAAAACTATGTAGTCTTCGCACCAGGAGCTTCTAAAAACACTAAAAAGTGGACTGTAGAAGGATTTGGGAAGTTAGCTGAATTGATAAAGGAAAAATATAAGACAGAGATAATCCTCATAGGGAGTCCCAAAGAGAGGGAAGAATGTGAGGAGATCAATAAAAAAAGCGGAGATATCTGTATAAATCTGGCTGGTGAACTAAGCCTGAAAGAGAGTGGAGCATTGTTATCCAAAGCAAAATTTTTGGTAACCAATGACTCGGGACCATTTCATATTGGACGTGGAGTTAAGACTAAGTCCTATGTAATATTTGGCCCAACAGATCCAAATATGTTTGAATACGACGAATTAGGAGTTTTGATCTATGGGAATGAACCTTGTTCTCCATGCTCGTTACATGGGGATAAAAAATGCCCTAAAGATCATTTTAATTGTATGAAAAATATAAGTGCTGAAGACCTTATGGAAAAAATAGAGAAAAGATAAAAAAAAAAATCGAGGAGATTTCTTCGATTTTTTTTTTTAACTAATTAAATAGAGATGATGACAACGGAATATACAGCAGATTTAAAATTAGATTTAAAGGAAATGACATACTATTTTTATATAATATAGATATTGCTGTAGGGGAGATGACAATATGAACTTGAAAATTTTTAATTATTTGTTATTAGGAGTGTTTATTTTTATACTCTACTTTTCTCATACTTATTTTGATTTAAACAGCATCATGGACATTATTAAGAATAGTGGACGCTTAGTTCCTATAATCTTTATACTTATTTATACTTTTGCTCTTCTTTTAATGCTTCCAGTCCTTCGGCTTCTACTTGATATTCTTTCCCTTGTTTCTGGAGGTGTACTAAAAGTTTTTAAAAAATAATTTTATAATAGATTGATAAATTAATACAGCATGCCCCACCATTAGAGTATAGTTTTATAAAATTAATTTAGGAGGTAGATTATTATGAATAAAGGAACAAAAGCAAGTATTGCTCTCTATTTATTGGCGGTTCTCTATATTATTACAGGGATATCAGGGATTGTCTATCCAGTGGGATTTTCAATATATTTAATCTATATTTTGGGAGCTTTCTTTTTATTAAGTGGGCTTATTAATTTTATAGATGGGATAAAAAATATGAAAAATCCAAAATATCATTGGGGGATGAGTCTGTTTTTAGGAGTTATAGAAATTATTCTTTCCTTCTCAATTTTCACATCACCGGTTCTTTCGGAGATATATTTAATTATTTATATTGGTATGTTACTTTTAATTAGAGGTGTATTTATTATCTCTAGTTCGTTTGGTCGAAAAGATGAACTTAAGACACTTCATATGTCAACAGGAGTTGTAAGCATACTATTTGGAATGTTATTTATAGGAATCCCTCTGTTTTCAACTGAACTAATAGTTCTTGCCATAGCTTTGTTTATAATATTTAGTGGGGTTGACCTATTTATTATAACAATGGGGATGAATAAAACTGCGTAAGAAGTAATATATATCATAGATAGTAAAATCCCCTCTTCAAATATTTTTGAAGAGGGGATTTTTGTTGGTTTAAGGTGTTTATGACATAATAAAAAGGCAGCAGTAGCAGGATCTACCATCTATGGTTGTATAATTTATAGAGATTATATTGAATTAACTGAATTTAAAAAATCTTATGAATATTGATGTTAGGTTAATTCATGAATCCCTGAAGGAAAAACCTATTAATTTGTATATATTACCTATGAAAAAGAAATTGAGGTGATGTAAATGGAATATATAGCAAATTTAAAGGTAGATCTAGTAGAAGTAAAAGTAATTAGAACATTAATAGAGGTTGAGATCAGTAAGAACAGGCTTCAAATTGATTCCCTTAATATACTTGAATACAATGAATTATTGAAAAAATTGTTAAAGAAAATACAGCTTGGAGAAATCAACATTTTAGAAGATTCATTAGGAGAATAAATAAAAATTCTAAATTCAAATAAACTAATATTTTTATGATATAATTAGTTAACTCAATGCTTCGAGTGAAAAAGGACTTCTAAATTTAGAAGTCCTTTTTTTAGTTATATTATAAATGATTAAAAATTAATGGAAGTAACTTAACTAAATATAATAGCAATTAAATTGCATAGCACTTGCTGGGGTTATTAGGATTGAACAGATTTAAAGTGTTTTAACTACCTCGGACAGTCTGAACCCCAATAAAAAGACCAAGGTTACAAACAAAAATTGAAAAAGGATTAAATAAATGAACAATAAATTATTTGTTGATTTACTAACTATGTACTAATTTATTTAGATACAATATTTTTTAATAATC
>DAOUPY010000150.1 GCA_030625925.1 Fusobacteriaceae bacterium
GTGTTGTTAACAGGCGAAAAAAATATTGTCCAAGAACTTGACGTAATATCAGTTTTTATTTTGGTAATAAAATGGTAATAAAAAGATGAAAAGTACATAGAAAGCACTATGAATTTGCTTTTAACTGAAACTAAAAGAACTGGAAATAAAGGGATAGAAATTATAGAAAAAGTTAATTGTTATGGTAAGGTAGAGGTAGCCGGTTCGACTCCGGCAGGTGGCACCAAGAAAACTAATAGTAAGAGCAGAACTTGCGTTCTGCTCTTTTTTTTGAATAAAATAAAAAATCGAGGAAATTAATCCTCAATTTTTATTTGTTTGCTTTTATACCTTTGGAAGCATTACACTAGCTTCTCCATCTATGACCATCTTGCCATCTTGATTTGTGCAGGTAGTTCTTAGAGTAGCTTTGTCATTTCGACCCTCTTTAAGGTCAACAATTTCAGCCTTAACTTCTAAAGTATCTCCTAAATAAACCGGAGCTAAAAATTTGACTGTCTGTCCTAAATATATAGTTCCTTCACCGGGGAATTTTGTCCCCAGAATAGATGAGATATAAGATACTCCTAACATCCCATGGGCTATCCTCTTTTTAAACATGGTAGTCTTAGCATATTCCTCATCTAAATGAACAGGATTATGATCTGTACTTACCTCTGCAAATTTTTCTACATCTACAGCTTCTACGAGTTTATTAAAACTATAAGAATCTCCGATTTTTAATGATTTTATCATATTTAAACCTCCTACGACTCTTTCCTTGTTATCGTTTTCCCTTCGCGAAGGAAAACTATGGTAAATAAGTTTTGATTACTTTCTATTTTACTTTGGTTCCTTTAGCGAAGAGGAACCTAAAAGGAAGAGTTGTCTATATTTCCATTACTTTAATATTATCTGCTAAGATTAACTTTGCAGGAGTATTAGCTATTACATCTTCTACAGTATTATGCGGCCCGATCTCTGTTAATAATAATCCATCAGGAGTTACTTCGATAACTGCCATCTCTGTGATAATTAAGTTTACTTGGTTAGCGGCAGTCAGGGGCAGTGTACACAATGGAAAAATCTTTGGTTTACCTTTTGCAGTATGCTCCATAGAAACTATTACTTTCTTTGCTCCTACAACCAGATCCATAGCTCCACCCATTCCAGGAACCATCTTTCCAGGAATAATCCAGTTAGCAAGGTTACCCTTTTCATCTACCTGTAATGCTCCCAGGACAGTCATGTCTACATGGCCGCCACGGATCACAGAAAAAGACATGGCAGAGTCAAAGAACACTGCTCCATCTAAGGTAGTGATGGGCATCCCGCCTGCATTGACAAGATCTTTGATCTCCTCTCCCTCTTTCGGGGCAGGACCCACTCCGATAAGTCCATTTTCTGATTGGAAGATAACATCCATATTATCTGGAACATAGTTGGCAACAGCAGTAGGAAGACCAATACCTAGGTTAACTACATCTCCATCATTTAATTCTTGAGCAACTCTTTTTGCAATAATCTCTCTAACTAATTTTTTATCCATTGTAATCACTTCCTACTATATGATCTACGAAAATTCTAGGAGTGACAACCTCGTTGGGGTTGATACTGCCTACTTCTACTATATTTTCAGCTTCTACTATAACTGTATCAGCGGCGGTAGCCATGATAGGGTTAAAGTTTCTAGCAGTATTGGCATAGATAATGTTACCTTTGGTATCTACAGTATGTCCTAAAAGGATAGCCATATCTGCTCTGAGAGGTTTTTCCAAAAGAAACTGTTTACCGTCTACCTCTATTATTTGTTTCCCCTCTGCCACGATAGTACCTAGACCAGTAGGAGTCAGAACGCCACCTAAACCGGCTCCTCCAGACCTGATTCTCTCTGCTAAAGTACCTTGAGGAACTAACTCGACCTCGATCTCTTTTTCATTCATTTGTCTGCCAGTTTCTGGATTTGTACCAATATGTGATGTGATTACTTTTTTAACCATATTATTATAGATAAATCTTCCTACACCACTATCTTTTATTCCAGTATCGTTAGAGATAATAGTCAGATTTTTCACACCTTTTTTAATAATGGCATCGACGATAGTATGAGGTGTTCCAGTACCTAGGAATCCTCCTACCATGATGGTCATCCCATCTTCTATTTTAGATACTGCATCTGCAAAATCAATTATTTTTTTAGACATAACTTTGTTTCCCCCTTTTTTAGTTTAAGATATTAAATTTATAGAAACATTAAAACTGGTGAAATAACAGTTCCAGAATAAAGAAGTACTACCAAACATCGATAAAAAGTAACAAGAAAAAAATCCTTGTTACTTAAATTTCATATTTAATTTTCAAAAGTTCTATCTATAATTTATTAGCGTAATTCGTAGTTAAACGTTTTTAATTACACCAGCTCTCTTTTTACCATCTCTTCCACAATAAAGGTTGCTACATCATCTGCGTATTTTCCAGGTCCAAAACCAGCATCATAACCTAATTCTTTAGCCAGTTCATGGGAAATTCTAGGGCCTCCAGCAATAAGGACTACCTTATCTCTGATTCCCTCAGCTTCCATTAACTCCACCAGATGAGTTAAATTTTGAATATGGATATTTTTTTGAGTAACTGTTTGAGAAACCAGCAGTGCATCAGCTTTTAATTCGATAGCTTTTTTGATGAACTCCTCATTTTCTACCTGAGATCCCAAGTTATAAGCTTCGATCCCTTTATATCTTTCAAGGCCGTAGTGACCGGCATATCCCTTCATATTCATAACAGCATCTATACCCACTGTATGAGCATCGGTTCCTGTACTGGCTCCTATGATTACTACATCTCTTTTGATATTTTCCTTTATAAAGTTCTGTACTCCATACATATCCATAGTCTCTATATCTACTGTTTCTACATGGATCTCATCATAATCTACAGTATGGTTCAATGATCCATAGACTACATAAAATGAGAAGTGAGTATCTAAAGATCCGTAATGAGAAACAGCTGGTTCAGATATCCCCATTTTTTTAGCCAATTCTTTGGCTGCTTCAGCACCTTTTTCATCAGCAGGAACTGGTAAAGTCAGACTGATCTGCACCTTTCCATCATTCATAGTGTCCCCATAAGGTTTTAATTTTTTTAGGTCTAATGTAGTATCAAAACTTTTATCTTCAGTTGAATATAATCCTCCGCTCATTATTTGTCACCTCCAATCATTAGTTCCATAAATGGATTAAAGTATGTAGTATCTTTTACAAATACACCGTTTAATCCTTTACCGCCATCAATAGGTCTTTTTATACCTGCAAATTTACCTTTTTGAAGGGTATCAAACATTCCTGTTGTTTCAATCTCTTTGATTAGATCCCGGCCTTTTTCTAAAACTTCCTTAGCACGATTCACAATCATTCCATCTTTTTTAAATGTTATCTCAGAACCGAAATCTTTCATATTCTTGAAGATATATTGAGCATTATCAATTGCCAGAGCCCTGTCAGACATAAATGGAGTATGGATGGCCTCGGTCATCATTCCCATCAGGTGAAGTCTCTGTCCTGTCATAATAGTTACCATATTAAATAGTGCATCCTGTACATGTCCCTTGAAAATATCTCCAGTCATAAATTTTGTAGGAGGCATATATTTTAATGGTGCCTTTGGAAATATTTCTCTGGCCATTTGAGCCTGCGATAATTCCAACAAGAATCCATTTTCTGTATCTGGATGGATCTCAAATGCATGTCCTAATCCTTGCTGCTCTTCAGGCAGGTTGGCAAGGAGTGCAAATTGTTCATTTATGAATTGAGAAGCTAATACTGTATGAGCTTCCTCTATGGCATCTGCTGTAGTAAGGTAGTTATCTTCTCCAGTATTGATGATTACCCCTGCAAATCCATTGATGATTCTAGAAAAATATTGATCTACAAATGTTCTCTTCATATTGATATCTCTGAATAAGATTCCATAAAGAGCGTCATTTAACATTACATCCAGTCTTTCAAATGCTCCCATAGCAGCGATCTCAGGCATACATAGTCCAGAGCAGTAGTTACAAAGTCTGATATATCTACCTAATTCCTCTCCTACGTCATCCAGAGCTTTTCTCATTATTCTAAAATTTTCCTGAGTAGCTAAAGTTCCACCAAACCCTTCTGTAGTAGCTCCAAAAGGGACATAGTCTAATAAACTCTGACCTGTACTTCTGATAACTGCAATAATATCTGCTCCTTGTTTAGCAGCTGCTACAGCTTGAGTTACGTCTTCATATATATTTCCAGTGGCTACAATAAGATATAGAAGCGGACCTGTTTTATCTCCAAATCTTTCTAGGTAAGATTCTCTATCCTTTCTATTGTTTGCAATCTTATCTGTATTTTCACGAGCAATCTTATCGATAGCTAACTTTATTTCAAATGCGTCATGGGTTGATACCTTTCCTAGGTTTAATTCTCCGTGGGATACTTTTTCAGCAATCTCTTGAGGAGAAAGTCCAGTTTCTACCATGGCATTCCCAATATAGTGAGAAACTCCCAAAGTAAGGTTACCTTCTTTTTCAATATGCTCAACTACGATATTAGGCAGTGGAACTTCAAATTTATCGATTCCATCTATACCAAGCAAACGACAAATTGTTCTTTCTACTGAAACTGTAGAGTGATCATCTATATAAGTCTGTACATCGACGGCAATATTTTTAGCTGAGTTTCTAGCATCTGCCACTACATCCCAATCTAAGTGTAATTTTGAATCTTGCATATCTTTTACCTCCATTACTCTTCCTTTATGACCTCTTCCTTTCTATGGTTTCTCCTAAATTAGGAGAAACCTAGTTAAAAGTTTAGCTTTTTCTCTCCTAGTTTAGGAGAGAAATTAAGAAAAAGTGAGGTCAAAAAAGAGTTAGTATAGTTTTTTTATTATATCTTTTAAATCACCATCGATTCCGATTAAAGCTGCTACATTTAGTGCATCTTTTGGGACCTCTAAGTTAGAATGGATCTTTTCTATGGAATAATCCATATGTTTCTGGATTAGAGAGATGGAGTTTTGATTATTCAGGTCGATCTTT
>DAOUPY010000384.1 GCA_030625925.1 Fusobacteriaceae bacterium
AAAGATCCTTACGGAAGAGGAATTTTTAGAGCTGACAAAATAAATAATAACCTAAAAAGGATGCGATTTCGCATCCTTTTTAGGTTATTTGATTTTAAGTTCAAGGCTACTATAAACAATCTTTGTTTTACCATCTTCGACATATTCAAAGGCAACTGTTAAAGTTTTAGCATTAATAGATCCTACATTTTGATCATAAGTTGGTATATTAATAGCTTTACCATCAGGAGTTGGAGTTCCAGTTTTACTATCAACTAACTTTTGGTCAATATAGATTGAATAATTTCCATTTAGTTTAGCTTCGTTAGAAATTGAATTTAAATTTGATAACCAACCAATATTTGGTCCTATTGGAACCACATATTGTCCTTCATTATTTAAATCAATTTTTCCACCACCTCCAGTTAAAGGAAATTGTGATTCTGAAGTCGTTTCTAATTTTATTATATCATCTAAACTAGGCTTTTTGACTTCTTCTCCACCGCTATCTCCATCTCCATCAGTATTTCCTCCGATGTCTTCTCCATTCCATATCTCGTACTCCGTATCTCTTGTATAGGCACCATTTGGAAGGTTAGCATAGATCTCACCTGTTTCTCTAATGTAGAACCATCCTCCTAAATTATCTCTAGGAGTAACGACTTGAGAAGTTTCTTGATGACTAACTCCATCTGCACTTGTAAATGCAGGGGTAGGTTCGATGCTATAGGATTTTAATAGATCTGTTTTATCGACATTTTTATCGAGAAAAAAATCTGGGAATTCCTCCAATAAAGTGTCATCCAGGGATAATCGGGATCTAATTACACCTAACTTATGTTGAACTTTAGCTACTGTAGCTTTTCTCATCTCTTTAAAAAGTTTTGGCATCATAGTTGTGGCTAAAATTCCTATTATGGCAATGACTATAAGTAATTCAATTATTGTAAATCCTTTATTTAGTTTTTTCAAATTAATCCCTCCCTGAATCCATATTATATCAAAAATATCATATTTAGGATATCAAATTAAATATTATTTAATTTGATCTGGGCTTTGTTCCCAGGTCAAAAATTGTTGGCTTTAGTTCTTTTTCCCTGGCTTCAGTAGTGAGAATAAAGAGAATATCGCCGCTAAGTATTTTGGTATTGCCTTTTGGGATAATATCATGATTGTCTCTTTTTATCTTTATCAGAAGGGAATCAAAGGGCCACTTAACCTTGCTGACTTCCATTTCATCCAGCCATGAACCTCCTAAGATAGGTGAGGTAAAGATAGTGGATTTTTTGGAGAGCTCCTTTCTTTGGACATCGTTTTTTTTCTCTAAATTCTCATAGAGAACGCTGGTGATTGGACGAATACCCATTAATTCTGTGGTGATATAGGATACCATGGTAACCAGGATAAGACTGGACAGGTAATCGAAAGAACCTGTCATCTCCAAAAGAAGGATATTTCCCGTAAGGGGGGTCCTCATAACAGCGGTAAAAAATGCAGCCATCCCTAAGACCATAAAATACTGATGAAAGTTTTCATTTCTATCTAAAATATTTTCCAAGCCTAAACCGAATAAATTTCCAGCTAAAGCTCCTAAAACTAAACTAGGGAGAAATAGGCCGCCAGGAAACCCGGGACCATTACTCAGAATCGTAAAGAGGAGTTTTCCTAAAAGTAAGATACCTATGAGTTTAAATGAAAAAACTTCATGTCCGGTTTTTAAGATTAATTTATAACCTACTCCTTGAATATCTAAGACAAGAACCCCAACTGTTATAGATATAGCAAAAATAATTAGTGACTTAGTAAGGGGCTTTAATTTTGACTGTCCATAGAATTTTTGAAATTTTAGAAGATTAGTTGTAAACCACATTCCAAGGAAACCAATTAGGATGGCAAAGATAAATACAAAAATAAAATTTTCAAAAGAATTTAGGTTGTTTGGGATACAGCCTTTAAAGTTAAATAATGTATCCTCTCCTAAGATAATTCGTGTAACAACCTCAGCCGAAACACTGGCCAGAGAGATACAGATTAGGAGTGCCGGGGTAAGATATTTATGAATTTCCTCAATGGTAAAAACAATACCAGCAAGGGGCGAGTTAAAAGCAGCTGAAAGACCGGCACTGACTCCGCTGCTGATAAGAAATTTTTCATTAACATTGGAACTTTTAAAGATCTTTCGGACTCCATATGCTATCTGTGACCCTAATTGTATAGAGGGACCGCCCCTTCCAAGAGAGAGTCCGCTTCCAACACTAAGAATACCTCCAATAAATTTATAGATTAATTCTTTGATCCAGTTGTATTCAAACTGCATCAGTAAAATTCCTTTTATTTGTGGAATACCGCTCCCTTTTATCATGGGATGACGACGGATCAACCTGTTTAAAAACATGGCTATGAGGACAAAAACCACAATAGTCAGGCCAAATAGAGGGATGTTACCCAAAGCGATTTTGGAAAATGTATCTATCCTAAGGTTAGTCATAGAGGTAAGGGAAATTCGGTAGGCGACTACAACAAACCCTGTTAATATACCAATTAAAATACTGAGGAAATAAAGTTTAATGTTTTTATTTTGAATTATTTGATCGAGATCGTTGAGTTTCATTGAGTGTCTCCCTTTTAAGTTATAACTTTATAATACAAGGTAAA
>DAOUPY010000022.1 GCA_030625925.1 Fusobacteriaceae bacterium
TTTCCAACTTTTTAATCACGATAGTTTTTTAATCATGATAGTTTTTTAATCGCGATTAGTTTTCTTCTATACGTAATTTATACCCTATAAATTTATATAAGTCAACATTAATTTTTAGAATAAAGTTATTTTTTTATCAAACTCCTTGAAAAATATATAGTTCAGCATAAAAAGTTATTTTAAAATTTTTCAAACTTTTTTAAAACAAATTGTTTTGTTTTGAATCTTTTTATATTTTCTACAAGAATTTTATAATTTATGCGATACAAAAAAGAATGTTTTTATTTTATTGCGGCAGTTATAAAAAATTATAATTATAGTTATTTAATAAAATTTGTGAAATAAATAATTTTTACTAGAGCGTTATGATAGGTGTAAAAATCCTGTCTGTTAGTATATAAAAAAGAAAATTCTAAAAGGAGTAAACATCTTCAAATAAAATAATTCATAAAAATTGTTTTTATTTTGGAATTTTTATTATATACTTAATAATAACTAGATTAATTTTACAGGAGAGAAAGAAGATGACCAGACTAGAACGAAAGTTAAATGTAAAAAGGCTTTTTATAAATGCTACCATGACTATTATTCAAGAGGAAGGCATAGAAGAGGTTAGTATAAGAAAGGTTGCCAAGATCACTGGCTACAACAGTGCAACCCTTTATACATATTTTAAAAATTTAGACCATTTAATCTTTTTAGCTTCTATGAAATTTTTAAAGGAATATATAATTGGATTAGATGCCTATACTGAAAAAGCTGAAACCCCATTGGAGGAATCTATTCTCGTTTGGGAGTTTTTTTGTAAATGCTCATTTAAAAAACCAGAGATCTACAAATCTATATTTTTTTCTAATTTAGATTTCAATAGGAAAGATTTTGAAAATTATTATGAGATAAGGGAATTTTATAAGATCTATCCAGAGGAGATAACAAACTCCTTTGCAAAGTTCCATCGTATGATTTTAAAACTAGACATCTATGAGAGAAATAAAATCCTTTTGATAAAGACAGCTCGAAAAAAGTTGATTTCTCCGAGTAACATAACGACTATCAATGATATGCAGGTTCTTATGTATAAGGGACTTTTAGAGGAAGCTACAAAACCTGAAAATATTTACAGGCGTAAAATTTTATGTAATAGAGCTATCAAATACATAAAAAACTGTTATAAATTATTTATCTTACAAGATTGTAGATTATTAAAGTAAATAAAATTAGGGGTAGTCTAAGACTACCCCTAATTTTATTTACTGATTATTATATTTATCTATTCAAAAATCTATTATGAATCTTTTCATATTTTAAATTTGTATCTTCACCGTGTCCCGGATAGATAATGATATCATTGGGATATGTTTTAATTTTTTTCAGACTTTCTTTCATCTGTTCCTTACTACTCAGTTGTGTGTTAGTAATACCTATAGTTTTTTTAAACAAAAAATCTCCTGTAAACATTACTTTATCTATTGGAAAGTAATATACAATGGAACAGGCAGTGTGTCCCGGAGTTTCTATTACAAAAAATTCAAAATTTCCTATCTTTTGCCTGCCCTCATCTAGATATTTGATATGGATCTTATCTATATCGAACCTTGTTCTTATTCCATATTTTTTTATGGTATAGTCAAAGTCAGCATCCATTATATAATTGGGCCGGCTGGAACTAAGGTAGACAGGAACCTTGTATTTATCGACAAATTTATCCACTCCCAGCAGGTGATCCCAGTGGGTGTGGGTCAGCAGGATACCCACTACATTTAATTCTGATTTTTCTATGTACTCGTTGATAGTCTCAAAGTCACTTAAATCCACGATTAAACAGTCGTTACCCTTGATTAAAATATAGTTATTATTTTCGATTATTCCGCAAGTAATTTTTTTTACCTTCATAACTCCTCCATGGTTAAACACTGTTTATTTAAAAGATCAAAAATTGTCCTTTGGACATTTGTATATTTTTTATTTTATATACTCTCTTAATTTTTGTTTTTCATCCTCTGAAATAAAAGCTGCTTCTACACTATTTAAATATATATTTGTATATTCTTCCTTTTTTAACTCAAAAGCTTTATCTATTTGGAAATATTCTTCAGTCATGGTAGTATCTGAAACTGTTCTGTTGTCTGTATTTAATGTTATCATAATTTTATCATTATGAAAATCATATATTGGATGTTCCTTGTAATTTTTTACAGCCTTAGTCTGCACATTGCTGGTAGGACAGATCTCTAAAGGAATCTTTCTTTCTTTTACCAAATTATAGGCTTTTTTACTGTTAGTTATAAATACTCCATGTCCGATTCTTTCTGCTCCTAAAAGTTCAATTGCATCGGCAACATTTTCGCCTATACCTGTTTCTCCTGCATGGATAGTTATCCTATATCCATATTCCTTGGCTTTTTTCATGGGTTCAATAAATTTATGGCAAAATCCTGCTGCTTCTCCACCGCAAAGATCCACAGCGACAACTCCTTGCCCTATGAACGCCTTTCCCTCCTCAATTATTTTCATAGCTGATTCAGCTGAAAGATGTCTCATGCAAGATAATATGTAGTTTCCCTTTATATCATATATTTTCTCCGCTCTTCTCATCCCGCAGAGTACGCTTTGGATTATTTTTTTTGTAGTCAGCCCCTGTTTAGTATGCTGCTGAGGAGCAAATCTTATCTCTATATATTTTATATTTTCCATGGCAGCATCTTCCATAAGTTCAAAAGACACCCTCTCTAAATCTTCTTTTGTCTGCATTACAGCTATTGGCAGGTCAAAACATCTGAGATATTCATCCAATGAACTGCAGCTTAAAGGTGCAGTCAATTGTTTTTTGACTTCTTCCAAATTTTGAGTTAATTCTAATTTATTTTTTATGATTATATCCAGAACTGTTTCACCTCTTAAACTACCGTCTAAGTGACAATGCAGGTCTATTTTTGGCATTTTTTTATAATTCATTCTTATTCCCCCTATTATTTTGATCCGATCTATAGATTTCTGAGTAATAAAAAAATTCCCATTACAAAGAAAGCTGTATAGACAGACCCTCTTCGTAATCAGGAATTATAGGTACCTGGTAGAAACCTCCAAACCATATTATTGGAGTTATACGATGTTAAATTATTTATAATATTTTAACAATTATTTCACTTTATGTCAATTATGCCTGATTTTTTGATAGTGTCAATTCTTCATACCCTGTATGTCGATCCATCTTTCTATCAAATTTATAATTTTCTAATATTCCTATGACCAATTCACATGTTGTATTAACTATATTTCCCTCTACAAGATGACCCCCGAAACTAATCCCATCTGAATCACTACAGCTTATGTGTATATGAACACCCTTTGGAGAGATAGTTCCATTCAATGAAAGGATCTCTAGATTTTTCTTAATCTCTCGAATGCTTATACCATCAGCCACTCTAAATCTAGCTTTTGATATACAGCCTACAGAGGAGAGTATAACTCCTGCTTGTATTTGTTCTGCCACAGCTATTTTTTCTATTTCAACCTTTAAATCCATTCCTTCAGTCAATCTAACAGCATATACCTTCATTTTATCTCCTCTATAAATATATTCTAATCTTAATGCTACTATATTTAAATAAAACTTACAAGTTGAAAAAAAGGCTGACCCCGGGATCAGCCTTTTCTAGAGATAAACCTTACTTCCTCTTAAGAGCGATTATTCGGATTCCTAATTCTTTTTCCAGTGCAGAAATTTTTTGCAATTGTTCTTCTGGCAGCTTATCATAATCATACTGCGATTCATGGTAAGCGATGAGAAGAAGGTTATTCTCTTCCTCTATTTTTTTAATTTTTTCAATTCCCTTTTCGTCACAACCTGAAATAAAATGATGCATAATTAATCCCCTCCATTATTTTAATTTTACAGTCTAACTAACTCTAACCTAAAAAAATCCAAAAATCAATTTTTTTATAGTATAGGAAATTATACTCCTAGGGAGGCCTAACCTTAGTCAGCTACTTTCTTCCTATAATCATTGAATAGTATGACTTGTGAGGTTCCCCGGTCTTGATATCAATGACATCCGGATCATGCTCTATGATCTTAAATTCATTGAGATATTTTTTTATGTCGTTTGCCTCGAATATGTGAGGTTCTAACTCAACGGTTTCATCCCCGTCAAAACGAATTCTGATCTCCTTGGGATGTTCCAGAGCTTTTTTTGATCCAGATTCCAAAAATTCATATCCGGCACCCTCCAATATTATTTTGATTTCATCGATTAGCCTCAAATCTATCATCCTCCTTTTATTTTACTTAGATACAGCAGATATATTCTTGTGAACTTTTATTAAAAAAGCCGCCTCAGGGGCAGCTAAGGGAGAGAGAGTTACATTATTTTTTTCGATAAGTTTGGCAGTCTACCTGATTCCCTACAACCGACATATGAATCCCGGATGCAGTACATTCCAAAGAACTGTTAAAAGAACATGAATCTACCTTGCACGAACCTACTCCACCAGAAATATCATCAAATCCAGCCTTTTTGGAGCCAGCCATAAATGTATCGCAACAGGCTACCTTGTCTCCTATATTTATAGCAGGGGTATGGCATTGTTTGTTTTTATTATATACACAAGTTTCAGCATTGCAGTCAAATATTTTTGTAATATCCATATTTTATCCTCCATGACTCTCTCCTATATTTTATATACATCCTTCCTCTTTATTTCCTTCAATTAAATGAATTTTTATTAATGTAAAAAAAAGAAATAATTTTTATTTTTGTATAGGATATATTAGAAAAGTTTAAAATGAGGTGATTTAAGGTGGATAAAAATAAAAGAAATAATAAAATTCAAAAAAAATTCCCATTAAAGGTGGCTTTAATTTCTCCCATAGCATGGAGAACCCCTCCCAGGCATTATGGTCCCTGGGAAAATATTGTTTCTTTACTCTGTGAAGGTTTAGTAAAAAGAGGAGTAGATGTAACGCTCTTTGCAACAGGTGAATCTATAACAGAAGGAAAATTGAGATGGATGTGTCAAGTTGGGTACGAGGAGGATAAAGATATAGATCCCAAAGTTTGGGAAAGTCTCCATATAGCCAATGTATTTCAAAGTGCCCATGAATTCGATATTATACACAACAACTTTGATTTTCTGCCGTTGACCTATAGTGGATTGGTGGATACACCAGTACTCACAACAATACATGGATTTTCCTCTGAAAAGGTACTTCCTGTATATGAAAAGTATAATGAGAGTACCTACTATGTTTCAATAAGCAATTCAGATCGAAGCAGTAATTTGAATTATATAGATACTATATACCACGGGATAGATCTAACTCAATTTACATATAGAGATATCCCAGAAGATTATCTATTATTTTTTGGAAGATTACATAAAGATAAAGGTCCAAAAGAAGCTATTGAAATAGCTAAAAGATCCAATAAAAAACTCATAATGGCAGGAATTATTCAAGATGAAGGATATTTTAAGGATGAAATAGGGCCCCATCTAAACGGAGATATTACCTATATAGGAAGTGTTGGCCCCAAAGAAAGGGATAGGTTACTAGGTGGAGCACAGGCTCTTCTACACCCTATATATTTCGAGGAACCCTTTGGATTATCTGTTATAGAAGCTATGGCTTGCGGGACACCTGTGATAGCTTACAACAAGGGCAGCATGCCAGAGCTTATAGAGGATGAGATCAATGGGTTTCTTGTGGATGATATAGACGGAGCTCTGCTGGCTTTGGAGAAGCTCTCAAGTATTGACAGGAAAAGGTGCAGAGAGATTGTAGAGAAAATTTTTTCAGTCAATCGAATGGTAGATGACTATATGAAGGTATATGAAAAGATCCTTGAAGACCGAGGAAAGGCAGGTAAACGATGAAGAGAGAAGTGGTAGTACGATATAAAAAAAATCCTATACTGACTAAAGATGATGTGCCGTATCCTGTGGCTACAGTTCATAATGCAGGAGTTGTTAAATATAAAGATAAATATATTATGTTGTTCCGTTCCCATCTGCTAAATGGAAGGTCGGTTATCGGAATGGCTAAAAGTGATGATGGTTATGATTTTAAAGTGGAACCGAAACCTTTTTTAACACCCTGTATGGACAAGGAGTCAATATTTTCCCTGTATGAGGAATACGGTGTAGAAGACCTCAGGATCAGTGAGATAGATGGTGAATACCTCTTAACGTATAGTTGTTATTCTAGGTATGGAGTTAGGATAGCCCTGGCGAAAACCCTTGATTTTATAGATGTAGAAAGGGTCGCTCTTATTACTCAGGCAGATCTGAGAAATGTAGTTATATTTCCAGAAAAGATAGATGGACAGTATGTGAGGCTGGATAGACCTCATTCAGAGATATCTAAATGGTCCATTTGGATATCCTATTCACCAGATTTGATACATTGGGGAAGATCTAAATTAATAATGCAGCCCCATAAATATCATTGGGATGAGATGAAAATAGGTCCTGGAGCCACTCCTATAAAAACTGAAAAAGGATGGTTAAATATATACCACGGTGTATTTAAAACCATGTCAGGATCTGTTTATAGACTGGGGGCAGCTCTTCATGATTTGAAAGATCCCTCTATTATGCTGGGAGTTTCAGATGACTGGATCCTGGAGCCGGAAGATCCATGGGAGGTAACGGGCTATGTGCCCAATGTAGTCTTTACTTGTGGAGCAGTAGATGAAGGAGATGGGACTCTGAAGATCTACTGGGGCGGAGCCGACAGTGTCATGTGTGTAGGAGAAGCCAATATAAATAAGCTGATAGGGATGTGTTTAAGCGGGGGGGAGTAAAATGGAGAAATTAAATGTAAAGAGGATAGGAAAGATATTTAAGCCAGACCCATCAAGAGTAATTATGAAATCTCATATACCATCAGGTGAAGGGCGTATAGAGAATATCATAACACGCGTTTTAAACTTATCGGATGAGGAAGCCGATAAGATTTTGCAGGATATAATAGAAGACTTTTCAGGAAGGCATAAAAATATCTGGGATGCACTGGATAAATACTATAATAGAATAAAAAAATATATCCCCTCAAATATAGGGATAAATGACACGAAAAGGGCCCTTTTAGGAGCTTATTTTTCCCAAGAGTATACAGTTCAATCAGCGGCTTTTTTTAATCCATCTATTGTGAAACATCCAGATCAAACTCAAGTCCCAGAAGGGAGTATAAGATTTATATTAAGTTTCAGATCAGTGGGAGAGGGACACTTATCCTCTATAGAGTTTAGGGGCGGAATGGTAGATGAAGAAGGGAATTTTGAATTTGATGAGGTGAGCCCCTTTGTAGAAAGGGCCGTAGCCGTGAATAATCCTGTATATAAAAAAGATCTCTTTTTTTGTAAATTGGATGAGATGCATGAAGATTGCAGTTCCTTATCAAATCTAAAAGAACAACTATCAGATGAATTTAACTTATCCGAACTCCGGGCTCTTTTAAATATATCACCAGAAAAAAAAATTCATGATCTAAAGGATACCGTGTTGTGGTTAGCAGAATCCAACTATGAGCTGCAGTTTAAAATAGATCAAAAATTATCTGAAAGGATTATATTCCCCAGTTCACGAAATGAAAGTAATGGAATAGAAGAT
This sequence comes from Fusobacteriaceae bacterium, assembly GCA_030625925.1. Taxonomy (GTDB): domain Bacteria; phylum Fusobacteriota; class Fusobacteriia; order Fusobacteriales; family Fusobacteriaceae; genus Psychrilyobacter. The sequence continues at coordinate 7,612 of DAOUPY010000022.1, forward strand.
GCAAGGTTTGTGCGATTTGAATATGATGATGGAGAGGTAGTTTATTACGCTACATATACGGCCTATAATGGAGTTAAAATCCTGCCTCAAATATTGGAAACTAAAGATTTCTTTAACTATAAAGCTATAACATTAAACGGAGAGTATGCAGCCAATAAGGGGATGGCTCTTTTCCCGAAAAAAATCAATGGAAAATACATGGTAATTTCCAGGGTTGATGGAGAAAACTTATATATAATGTCTTCTGAAAACATCCATTTTTGGGAAACTTCAGATCTGTTAAGACGACCGAAATATGATTGGGAATTTATGCAGATTGGGAACTGCGGGTCCCCCATAGAAACAGACAGAGGATGGATAGTTTTAACTCATGGTGTGGGGCCCATGAGAAAATATTCTTTAGGAGCAATCCTCTTGGATCTAGAGGATCCAACAAAAGTAATAGGAGCTACCAGGGAGCCCATATTAGAACCACTGGAAAGTGAAAGAAATGGTTATGTGCCAAATGTTGTCTACTCTTGTGGTGGAATCATTCACGGGGATAATTTAATTATTCCTTATGCAATGTCAGATACAAATTCTGGGATAGCCTTAGTTTCCGTAACAGAATTGCTGGATTACATGTTAAATTAGGGAGTTGAAAAAATGATAGATAAAATTATAAATGGACAAGAAAAAATAGGTTTGATAGGGACTTACCTCCCAAGACGGTGTGGGATAGCTACTTTTACAACAGATCTGAGTAATGCAATAAGAAGTGAATTATGTGGAGAAAATAGATTAATAAATATAGCGATGAATGACAGGGAGGAGGGGTATGATTATCCTTTAGAGGTGAAACTAACAATTTCAGAGGGAAACAGGGAAGAATATATTAAAACAGCCCACCATCTGAATAAGAATGGATGTAGAGCAGTAATTATTCAACATGAATATGGAATCTACGGTGGTTCAGACGGGGAATATATTATAGATCTAATGAAGAGGCTGGAGATGCCTGTTTTGACCAATCTTCATACGGTATTGGAAAATCCAAGTCTCAGTCAGAGAAAGGTTATGAGTTCACTAGCTGAATACTCTGAAAAGCTCTTGGTGATGAGTAAAAAAGCTTTTAGTATATTGAGGGAAGTATACGGAATTCCAAAAGAGATGATAGCCTTTGTTCCTCATGGAATACCAGATACTCCCTTTGAAGAGCAAGGGACATATAATAAGATAATTGGCCTGGAGGGGAAAGAAATCATTCTTACCTTTGGTCTTCTGAGTCCTGGAAAGGGGCTGGAAGTAATGATCGAGGCAATGCCTGCCATTGTGAAGGAAAATCCCAATGCAGTTTATTTAATACTGGGAAAAACCCATCCTCAGATCTTACGGAAAACAGGAGATGTGTACAGAGAGAAGTTAAAGGAGCAGATAAAGGGTTTAAATTTAGAAGAAAATGTTATTTTCCATGATAAATTTGTAGAGGTAGAAACCCTTGTAAGATATATAAAGACATCCACTATATATTCTATTCCATATTTGAATAGGGAACAGATAACTTCTGGAACATTGGCCTATGCTCTTGGATCAGGGGCAGTAGTTGTATCTACGCCATTTTGGCATGCAGAAGAACTTTTAGCAGAAGGGAGGGGAGTGTTGGTGCCCTTTAGGGATTCAGAGAATTTGGCTAAGGAAATAAACATATTATTAGCAGATCCAGAGAAACGTCAAAAGATTAGAAGAAGGGTCTACGATTATGCTAGATCTATGGTTTGGCCAGAGGTTGCTAGGAGTTATCTGAAGATAATTGAGGAATGCAAAGAAAAAAAGAATACTCATGTATTTTTTACAAAAAAAAATATCTTGGAAAAAGATAAATGAGAGAAAGGGATGAGATCAAGAAAGATATTTTATGGATTACCTGAGGTAGATTTATCGCATCTAAAAATATTGACAGATGATACAGGAATACTTCAACATGCAAAATATACTATTCCAGACTTAACTCATGGATATTGTACAGATGACAATGCCAGAGCACTGATCGCTGTATCGATGTGTTATAACCTCAAAGGAAATAGGGATATATATCCTTTTATTCAGAAATACTTAGCTTTTTTAAACTATTCATTTGATAAAAAGACAAAGAGGTTTGCAAACTTCATGTCCTACGACAGAAGATGGGTGGAAAATATAGGGAGTGAAGATTCTCACGGGAGAACACTTTGGGCTCTGGGAGTCACAATTAAAAACATAAGGGATGAATCTATCCGTACTATGTCTATGAAGCTTTTTACATCTGCACTTTCTGTGGTGTCGGAGTTTACTTCTCCTAGAGCTTGGGCCTTTACAGTGCTGGGCTTATGGGCATATTTAGAGGTGGATCCAAAAGACACGGAAAAAAGAGAAATTCAAAGGGTTTTAGGTGAAAAAATTTATGGTCTATATAGGAATACAGCAACAACTGATTGGCTTTGGTGTGAGGAAACGGTTACGTATTCCAATGGAGTTTTACCCCACGCTTTAATATTAGCTGGGGAGCGTATTGATGATAAAGATATGTATAACATGGGAATTCAGTCTTTGAAATGGCTGCTAAAAATTCAAACTGCTCCAGAGGGGCACCTTTCTGTAATAGGAAATGAGGGGTGGTTTACCAGAGATAAAGAAAAAGCTGCCTTTGGTCAGCAGCCGGTAGAGGCCATGTGCTTACTCAATGCTTGCCTGCATATATATAGAACTACGAAGGATGAGTGGTGGCTAGATGAGGCAAATAAATGTATGGCATGGTTTTTTGGAGAAAATGATCTGGGAACTCCTATATATAATTATGAAGATGGCGGGTGTAGAGATGGATTAGATTCTCATGGGGTAAACCAGAATCAGGGGGCGGAATCTACATTAGCCGGGTTGATATCCCTGATTAACATCCGTGAGTCAGCAGGTAAAAACTTTAAATAGAACTCAAAACCAATTAGGACAAAGAAAAGGAAAAGTTATAGGCAAACTAAATAAATATGTGGTATAATGCTAAATGGATCAACAGTTGTATATATAGTGGTAGAGCCTGAGGGTCCTTGCTGATACACTATCTTATCTTTATAAAAATAAGGATATGATATGTAATATAAAATATATTGAAAAAGCTTCCAAACTGGAAGCTTTTATTTTGACTAAATTTAGGAGGAACAAATGAAAAAAGGAAAAACCAAAGCCGTTAAAATAAAAGGAAAAGTTAAAAATAAGAGCAAAAAAATGGGTAAGACACTGGTAAAAGCAAATATTAAAAGAAAGA
>DAOUPY010000041.1 GCA_030625925.1 Fusobacteriaceae bacterium
GGAAGTTTTTTTTAGAAAATTGTATTTATTTTGATTATTTCATCTTAAAAACTGACAATAGTTCAAAAGCTTTGACGCAGACTAAAATCTGAGGCTTAAATACAGACAAAACGAGACTCTTTAAACTCTTCCTTTTTATGGAGATTTCATGAGTGTCTAAATTAACTTTAAATGTAAAACTTAATTTAGAATATGAACTTCGTAAAAGAAACCGAGGTAATGATAGAATAATAAATAAATGATCCTCCTGCAATCCAGAGAAATCTGGTTTTGTAGGAGGATTTTTTATAAAAAAATATAGATTTAATTATGGTATAATATATTTGAGTGAATAGATATAATAAAGTACTTGGAGGGGAATTATGTATTTAGAAGAATTGAAAAAAATAATAAAAACAGAACATATATTAGAAAAATATAAAATAAATGAAATATGTATTTTTGGCTCCCTTGCTCGTGGAGAAAATGGGAATGATATAGATATTTTAGTTCAAGATACAAATTATGAAAAATGGATTGAGATGAAAAAGGAACTTGAGATGAAAACAGGAATTAAGGTAGATATAATGTTGGAAAAGTTCGCTAACCCTATTGTACTTTTAAGAGCTAAAAAGGAGAAAGTATATGTTGGAAAATACAGCTAATGATCTGTTATATATTTTAAGCATCATTGAAAGTATTGGTAAAATAGGGAAATATGCAATGGACTATAAAGATGCAGAAGACTTTTTTGATTCTAATGATCAAATGCCATTTAATGCGACATTATCATTGTTGATAAATATCGGAGAAGCCAGTGGAAAGGTCACTCAAAATTTAAGAAAAAAATATAGTGAAATCCCTTGGAAAATAATGAAAGATTTTAGAAATAGAGTGGCTCACGATTATATTAATTTAAATGTATTTATGGTTTTTGAAATAATAAAAAAAGAGTTACCAAAGGTTAGAGATCAAGTGGAAAAGTTATTAATTATTGAATTAAATAATGAAAATTTTAGACTTGAAGAGTTTGAAGTTTGTATCGGAAACAGATATTATAGACATGTAGATTTTGGAAAGATAAATAAAAAATTAAAATAAACTATCCTCCTACAATCCAGAGAAATCTGGTTTTGTAGGAGGATTTTTAAATTTATGTAAAAATTAAGTATTCCTTCTAAATAAATTCAAGGTTTTTAGGAAACCCTAGAAAAAATGTGCTAAAATAATATTAGAAAAGACAATCGCTAATTACAGGGGAGGGATCTATGAAAAATAAATTTGTACATTTACATCTGCATACTGAATACAGCCTCCTGGACGGAGTAGGAAAGATAGATGAATATTTAGATCGTGCACTGGAACTAAAGATGGATGCTGTGGCAATCACAGATCATGGGAATATGTTTGGTGCCATAGAATTTTATAAGAAGGCCAGGAAAAAAGGGATAAAGCCAATCCTGGGAATGGAAGCATATATAAGTCTAGGTTCCATGGAGGATAAGGAAAAAACAACCTATCATTTAGTACTTTTAGCTAAAAATGAAGTAGGTTATAAAAACCTCATGAAATTATCTTCTATTGGATATTTAGAGGGCTTTTATTATAAGCCCAGGATAGATAAAGCTACACTAAAAAAATACAGTGAGGGGCTCATAGGACTGTCAGCCTGCATGCAGGGGGAAGTAGCACGAGGTATTAGAGACGAAAAAAATGGTGAGGAATTAGGAAGTATTATAGACTCCTACGTCGATATATTTGGAAGGGAAGATTTTTATATAGAGTTACAGGATAATGGAATTCCTGAACAATATCCAATGAATGATAAATTATATGAGCTGGCAAGGGAACATGATATTCAAGTAGTGGGAACAAACGATGTTCACTATGCTCATTATGGACAGCACGGTTTACAGGATGTGCTGATCTGCATACAGACAGGAAGTAAGATAGATGATGAAAAGAGGATGAGAATCCATACTGATGAACTGTTTATGAAGAGCAGAGAGCAGCTCGTGGAAAAACTGGGCAGATACTCCGGTGCATTGGAAAATACAGTAAAGATAGCAGAAAAATGTAACTTAGAGATAGAATTTGGAAAATTTAAGTTTCCTGAATATAAAGTTGGGGACGAATTTAAAGATGTACATGAATATTTAAGAAAATTGGTCTATGATGGGCTAGATAGAAGATATCCTAATGGAGTAGATGAAAAAGCAGTAGAGAGAGTAGAATATGAACTGGGAATCATAAGTAAAATGGGATATGAGGAGTATTTTGTTGTTGTTTGGGATTTTATAGACTATGCCAAAAGAAAAAAAATACCCATAGGTCCCGGAAGGGGGTCTGCAGCAGGAAGTATGGTTGCTTACACTCTGGGAATAACAGAGTTAGATCCCATAAAGTATAATCTTATATTTGAAAGGTTTCTTAACCCGGAACGGATATCTATGCCGGATATAGATATAGATATATGTCAGGAGAGACGGCACGAACTCATAGAATATGTCGGAAGGAAATATGGAAGAGACAGGGTGGCCCAGATAATTACCTTTGGAACAATGAAGGCTAGAGCTGCCATAAGGGATGTGGGAAGAGCCTTGAACATCCCCCTGTATAAGGTGGATAAACTGGCCAAATTAATCCCTCAATTTTACACAATAGACCGGGCTATTCGTGAGATAGATGAATTTAAAAAAGCATATGATACGGATACTGAGTCTAAAAAAATAATAGATATATCTAAAGGGCTGGAAAATAAGGTAAGACATGCTTCTGTTCATGCAGCAGGGGTAGTGATCACAAAAAATCCATTGACCAATGATGTACCACTATATTCTGATTCCAAGGGAGAGCAAGTATGTACCCAATATCAGATGAAGGAATTAGAGGATTTGGGACTGCTAAAAATGGATTTTCTGGGACTTCGAAATCTGACGATACTTCAAAGGACTATAGATTATATAGAGGATGGAGTAGGGGTGAAGATAGAACTCAGCGACATACCATTAGATGCTCCACTGGTATATGATGCACTCCAGAGGGGAGACACCCTGGGGGTGTTTCAATTGGAATCGGGAGGGGTAAGGAAGTTATTAAAAAAATTAAAACCAAATAATTTTGATGATGTAATCGCAGTCTTGGCTCTATACCGGCCGGGACCTCTGGGATCGGGAATGGTAGATGACTATATAGGTGTAAAAAATGGATTGAAAGATGCCATATATCCCCATGAAAGTTTGGAAGAGGTGTTGAAGGAAACATATGGGGTTATACTATATCAAGAACAGGTTATGAAGATAGCTTCTATCATGGCAAATTATTCTCTGGGAGAAGCCGATCTCCTTCGTCGTGCAATGGGGAAAAAGATAGCGGAACTTATGGAAGAAAATAGGTTGATCTTCATCGAAAGATCGGTGAAAAATGGTTATGAAAAAAAGACAGCAGAGGATGTATTTTATCTTATAGATAAATTTGCTGGATATGGGTTTAATAAGTCTCATTCGGCCGCTTACGGACTTATAGCTTATTGGACAGCGTATTTTAAGGAGTATTATTCCAAGTATTACTATGCGGCTCTCATGACTTCTGAACGTGGTAATAACGATAAGCTGGCAATATATATAGATGATGCCAAGAGGCATGGAATAGATGTGGGCTTGCCTGATATAAATAAAGTTAATAATAAATTTATAGTGGATGGAGATCAAATTAGATTCGGGATGTCTGCCATAAAAAACTTAGGTGAGGGAATATTAGACAAACTCAGTAAGGACATAGAGGAGTTTGGAGTATATAAAACTTTGGAAGAGTTTGTTATTCGGACCAAGAAGATAGGAATGAATAAAAAAGCCCTGGAAGCTCTGGTATTGTCAGGAACATTGGATAGTCTCCCGGGAAATAGGAGAGAAAAATACAGCTGTATAGAGAAATCTTTGGTTTATGCAGCACGTGTAGCCAAGGAAGATGAGATTCAGCAAATGAATCTATTTGGGGAAGCTCGTGCTACCATAGAGAGTTTTACTATGGGAAGTATGGAGGAATATAAAATTGAAAATATCCTCAAGGGAGAAAAGGAATACCTTGGATTTTACTTTACCGGGCATCCTCTGGATAGATACAATGAATTGTTAAATGTCTATGAATTGGACAAATTAGTAGAATTAAAAGCCGATAGACCCCAGCATGTGAGAACATGTGGAATAATCAGCGGGATAAAAAAAATAATAACTAAAAAAAACAAACAGATGATGGCTGTATTTACTTTGGAGGATCATTTTGGAACTATTAGCTGCACTGTGTTTCCCAATGAATTTGAAAGGTTATCCAACTACCTTGTAGAGGGAAATGCTGTGTATTTAGAGGGCAGCGTACAACTGGATTTTTTTGGTGGAAATGAAGAGAAAAAGCTGGTTATTAGAGACCTGAAATATTTAGAGGAAATAGTAGAAGTTCTTAGTTTTAAGGTGTATGTATTAGTAGATGAAGAAACTAAGGTGAAACTACCAAAATTAAAGCAGATATTGTTAAATTACAAGGGAAAACACAAGGTTTATATTGCACTTCGGGAAAAGGGTGGAAATAGAGTGGTTGAGCTGGGAGAAAAATATAAAGTGGAACCCAGCATAGAGTTTATTCATCAGGTAGGAGAACTCTTGGGAATAGATAAAATGAAGATTAAATAACAGGTGTATTTTATTTCTTGAAAGAAGATATTATATATGTTAAAATTTAGAGCGACTAAAAGAGATTATGGGGAGGCAAAATGAAACAAGATATGAACACTATCAATGAGATAATAAAAGTTATAGGCGAGTCAGAACTTACAGAGATATCTATAGAGGAAAAAGGATTTAAACTTTTTATAAAAAAACCGAAGCTAGTATTGGGTGAGAGCATGGAAGAGGCAGAAGAAATAGAAGTGACAGAAGAAGTGGCTGTAGAAGATATAAATGAAATTATATCTGGAAGTGTGGGAAGATTTTACTATATAGATAAAGATGAAAAACCAATGATTACAGTGGGAATGACTGTAAAAAAAGGTCAAAAAGTTGGTTATGTAGAAGCCATAGGTCTGAAAACTGATATAAAAAGTGAGTTTGATGGTGAAATAAAAGAAATTTTAGTAAAAAATGGAGAAGTTGCCGAATACGGAAAAGTATTGGTTAAAATAGGAGAATAATTAGGAGGAAAAAAGATGTTTAAGAAGATATTAATCGCTAACCGTGGAGAGATAGCAGTTAGAATAATTAGAGCAGCAAAGGAATTGGAGATAAAGACAGTTGCTGTGTATTCTGTTGCAGATAAAGAAAGTTTACATGTGATGTTAGCAGATGAATCTATATGTATAGGGCCTGCAATGAGTACTGAGTCATATTTGAAGATACCAAATATAATCGCAGCAGCAGAGGCTACAGGGGCAGAAGCTATCCATCCAGGATATGGATTTTTAGCTGAGAATGCGGAATTCGCAAAGATATGTAAAAAACACGGGATAGTATTTATAGGACCCAGCCCGGACTGTATCAACAATATGGGAGATAAAGCTACAGCTCGTGCGACAGCTATAGAAAACGGAGTACCCCTTACTAATGGAACAGGAATAATCCATAAGATGGAAGATGCGAGAAAGGTAGTTCATGAGAAGATCGGTTACCCGGTAATGATAAAAGCAACTGCTGGCGGCGGTGGAAAAGGGATGAGAATAGCTAGAGATGATGAAGAATTTGCAGTAAATTTTGGAGCAGCTCAAAATGAAGCCGGTGCAGCATTTGGAAATCCGGATTGTTATGTAGAAAAATATGTAGAAAACCCAAGACATATAGAGATTCAAATTGTAGGAGATAAATTCGGAAATGTAGTTCATTTAGGAGAGAGAGACTGCTCTATACAAAGAAGACATCAAAAATTAGTTGAGGAAGCACCATCTGCTACTTTGCCGGAAGGTGTAAGGGTAAAGATGGGAGAAGCAGCTGTAAAATTAGCTAAAGCTATAAACTATGATTCTGTTGGAACTTTGGAATTTTTGGTAGATGTAAACAATGACTTCTTCTTTATGGAGATGAATACAAGGGTACAAGTTGAGCATACTGTTACTGAATCTATTACAGGTTTTGATATAATTAAAGCTCAAATAATCGTAGCATCAGGACATGAGCTGCCTATAAAACAATCGGATATAGAACTTCATGGACATGCTATAGAGTGCAGGATAAATGCAGAAGATCCGGAAAATGGATTTATGCCTTCAGCAGGAACATTGGAGAGATATATTGTTCCAGGCGGGATAGGAGTTAGAGTAGATTCTCATTCATATCAGGGGTACAGCATACCACCATACTATGATTCTATGATTGGAAAATTAATAGTCCATGGAGTAGATAGAGAGGAAGCTATCATCAGAATGAAGAGAGCATTGGAAGAATATAAAATAGAAGGAGTAGAAACTACTATTAAATTCCATGAAAAAGTATTAGAAAATGAAGAATTTAAAAGTGGAAACTATTCAACTAATTTTATAGAGAAAAATTTTCCTGAATATTTAAAAGGTTAAATTAAAAAGGAGGATATAATCCTCCTTTTTCCTTAAAATAATAAATTTTAAATTTTATTGCTATATATTAATAAAAAATATAGGAAATGATAAAAAAAATGATATACTATAGATGTAAGTAATTAAAAGTGTAAGATAATTTTGGAGGTGGACAGATGTCTGAATTAGGAAACATTAAAATAGCTGATGACGTAGTAAAGGTAATTGCAGCAAAGGCAACCTTGGAAGTAGATGGAATCTACAAGATGACAAGTGGAGTAACTGATGAAGTAAATAAGATCTTAGGTATCAATAAGATGACTAAGGGTGTAAAGGTAGAAGTAGGAGAAAAAGAGTGCAGTGTAGATGTACACATAGTTGTAGAATATGGTTTTCCAATTCCAGTAGTAGCTACTAACGTACAGGAAAGTATAATTAAAAATATTACAGAATTGACTGGTCTTAGAGTGGTAGAAGTAAATGTCTATATCCAGGATGTTAAGGTGAAAGAAGTTTCAAAAGAAGAGGAAGTAATATTAGATTAGAGGCGTATAACGCCTCTTATATTTTTAAGGTTTAAATTTGGGGGAATGGATATGTTTATGAAATTTATTTTTGGAATAGCCTGGATAGGGATTTTTATTTTGGCTATACTTGGGATATATATAGGAATGTTTCCGGCATACTTAGAGATATTGGATTTTAACAGCCTAATAATCAGAGGTGCTGTGGTAGGAGTGTCACTAGTTTATCTATTATTATTTATAGAAAAATTAATCTGTCTTTTTGAAAGGCCAAAAGAATTGAGGGTGAAAACTCCTAATGGGATGTTAAAGATATCTTCAAATTCTGTAAATAATATAGTGAAAGAAGTGGTAGGAGAGCATCCAAAAGTTAGAAATTTAAAGGTAAAAAATAAAACTAATGGAAAAAAATTGAAAATTTTTGTATCTATTGATATAATATCTAGTCAGTCCCTTTCAGATGACCTCAATTTGATCCAGCAAGATATCAAAGATAGGATTGAAAGTTATTTAGATTTGAGTATTACAGAAATTGAACTTAGAGTAACTAAGTTAATTAAAGATAAATCTAGTAATGGAAGAGGTGATTAGGTATGTTAGAGGAATTGATAGAAAGATTAGCAGTAAATAGTAAAAAGTATATAGGTGGACTGATGGGATTTGCTTTTGGTTATATCTTTATAACTCGTGGTATACTACCTATGATAGTTGTTATGTTGACAACTTTATTAGGAGTTATCTTTGGAGATAAGGAAAATATTAAAAGGCTAAAAAAAATATTGATTAATAGATTAAAAGAAGAATAGGAAGGGAAAATTATGAGTAGAAAGATCGCAAGAGAAGAGTTGTTTAAGCTTTTATTTGAAGCTGACATGAACAAGGTAACACCATTACAAAGGTTGGAAGAATTTTTAGAAGATGGAAACAGAAGGGTAGAGATGTCGGAAGATGAAGAGGCCTCTAATAATGTTGAAGAACTTACTTTAACTAAAACAGAAGTGGAATTCATTAAAGAATTTGCAGCAGGGATAGACAAACACTATGGTACTATAAACCAAGAGATCGCTGAAAAGATGGATGAATGGTCATTGGAAACTGTAGGAAACGTAGAAAGATCATTACTTAGATTTGGTGTATATGAATTAATGTACGAAGAAACTGGTTTTGAAATTGTATTGAATGAAATTATTGAATTAGCTAAAATTTATGGGGATGCAACATCACATGAATTTGTAAATGGAGTATTGGCTAAGTTTGTTAAAAAATAATTGCACCTGTTTTTTTTTAAACATGAATTTTTAAATATAATTTAAATTAAAAAAAAAGAATACAAGTAAATAAAAAGCAGAGATTAGATTTATTCTAATCTCTGCTTTTTATAGTTCAGGTGCAGCGTTACACTGTTTTTATTTTTCTACACATTACTTAATTTTTTAATTAATTTGATATTTTCTTCTAAATTTTTAATCTTTGTGGTGCTGACCAGGATAGATTTTAGAGACTCTTGTTTCATTACATACTCAAAAGCACTCTCTATTAGAGGTTTATTAGGAGACCTTAAGGTTTCAATCCTGTC
>DAOUPY010000330.1 GCA_030625925.1 Fusobacteriaceae bacterium
TCATATAAAAAAAGGTGAAACTTTTGGACTGGTAGGGGAGTCAGGATGTGGGAAATCTACAACTGGAAGAACTATAATAAGACTATATGATGTAACTGGTGGAGATATAATATACGATGGTAAGAATATAAGTCACTTGAATGAAAAGGAGTTAGAGCCCTATAGAAGAAAGATCCAGATGATCTTTCAAGATCCATATGCGTCACTGAATACCAGGATGACAGTAGGAGATATCATAGGAGAACCCCTGGATATTCATAATTTAGCAAAGGGTGAAGCGAGACAGAAAAGAATATATGAATTATTAGATACAGTAGGGTTGAGTAAAGAACATGCCAGCAGATATCCCCATGAATTTAGCGGGGGACAAAGGCAGAGGATAGGGATAGCCCGTGCACTGGCAGTAGAACCAGAATTTATAATCTGTGATGAACCTATCTCAGCATTGGACGTATCTATTCAGGCTCAGGTAGTAAATATGCTGGATGACCTGCAGAAAAAATTGGGGTTGACCTATCTGTTTATAGCTCATGATCTATCCATGGTAAAACATATCTCAGATAGGATAGGAGTATTATACCTAGGGAAGATGGTAGAGATAGCAGAATCAGATGCTCTCTACGACAAACCTCTCCATCCATATACAAAAGCACTGCTTTCGTCTATACCTATCCCGGATCCAGAGCTGAATGCCAAAGTGAACAGGGAAATATTAAAGGGAGATGTACCCAGCCCACTGAATCCACCTAGTGGATGCAGGTTTAGAACCAGATGTAAATATGCAGAAGGAATCTGTAGTGAAAAGGAACCATTGTTAGAGGAAATAGCTCCTGGAAGGTTCGTAGCTTGTCATTTTTCCAGAGAATTTTATGAGGGAACAAAAAAATAAAGGATTCCGTAGGAAGAATATGTATAATGACTTATTGCTTTAATGATCAATTTTTTTAGTAACAGCGTTTATCAATTTATTTGAGGAGGAAATTTATGAAGAAAATATTTTATGTAGTGACACTTCTAATGGCAGTATTGCTGACTGCTTGTGGAGGGGAAAAAGAACAAACTAAAGAAACAGATACAGCAGCAGTGGAAAAGCAGGCAGAACAGGTGATGGTATTTAACCTAGGAGCAGATCCAAAATCTGTGGATCCTCAGTTAAATTCTGCAACAGATGGGGGAATAGTTGTAAACAATACCTTTGAAGGGCTTATGAGGGGAGATGCCAACGGAAAACCTCAGCCAGCAGGAGCAGAATCTGTGGATATTTCAGATGACAAGATGACTTATATATTCCATCTTAGAAAAGATGCTAAATGGTCTGATGGAAAACCTGTAACAGCAGCAGACTATAAATATGCTTGGTCAAGAGCATTAGATCCAGCGGTAGCTTCGGAGTATTCATTCCAACTTTACTATATCAAAGGCGGACAGGAATTTTTTGAAGGAAAGGGGACTAAAGAGGATGTAGGTTTAGAAGCAGTGGACGATTATACTTTTAAAGTTACTTTAAAAGCTCCTACAGCATATTTCTTAAACTTAGTAACTTTCTATACATTTATGCCGGTTAGACAAGATGCAGTGGAGAAAAAACCAGAAGGTTGGGCAAAAGATCCTAGTATCACACTTTCAAATGGTCCATTTAAGATTTCTGAATACCATATGAATGACAAGGTTATCTTAGTTCCAAATGAATATTACTGGAATAAAGACAGCGTTAAATTAGATAAGATTACTATGACTATGATAGTTGACCATGGAACTGCTATGACAGCATATGACAGTAATGAAATTGATGTATTAGATGCTGGGCAAGTGCCTACTCCAGAGATTCCAAAGAGACAGGTGGAAGATCCAACTTTCCATATAGTACCTTATTTAGGAACATACTATTATATCTTTAATGTAAACAAAGCACCAACTAATGATATCAACGTAAGAAAAGCTCTTACTTTAGCTATCGACAGAGAGCAAATTGTAACAGAAGTAACTAAAGGTGGGCAGCAGCCGGCTACTGGATTTGTTCCAACCGGATTAGTAGATTCACAAGGAAATGACTTTAGAGCAACAGCAGGAGATTATGGAATTTCAACTACTGCTGATATAGAAAAAGCAAAGGAATATTTAGCTAAGGCCGGATATCCAAATGGTGAAGGTATGGCTCCAGTTGAGCTTATCTATAATACTAATGAAAGTCATAAAGCAGTTGCAGAAGCAATCCAAGAGATGTGGAAGAAGAACTTAGGAATCGAAGTTAACTTAGTAAATCAAGAGTGGGCTGTATTCCAAGATACTAGACATTATGGAAATTTTGAAGTGGCAAGAGCTGGATGGATTGGAGACTACAACGACCCTATGACATTCTTAGATCTATGGACTTCTTATTCAGGAAACAACGATGCACAATGGAACTACAAAAAAGGAGATTTCCCTGCGAATAAAAAGTTTGATGCATTGATTGAAAACTCAAAGGTAGCTCAAGGTCTAGACAGAGATAAAGACCTTTATGGTGCGGAAAAAATCATGATGGATGAATTAATTACTATGCCTATCTACTACTATACAGGTGTAATCATGGTTAAAGATAAGGTTAAAAACTGGGAAAGAGATATCTTAGGTACTTGGTACTTTGGAAATATTGAAATAACAGAATAGACCTCATCTATCTTCTCCTATATTGGAAGGAAAAAAAGTAGAGAGACAAGAGAAACCTCCTAAAAGTATTTATACTTTTAGGAGGTTTTTGTATATAATAAAAAAAAGTTTGCCTTAAACCATAGTTTAAGATGTATACTCAATATATAAGAAATTAGGAGGTGATCTATGACTATAGATGAGGTAGCAAAACATTTTCGAATATCTAAATCCAAGCTTAGATACTATGAGAAAAACGGAGTAATTAAGGAGATAACCAGGGATAAGAATGGTAACAGGGTCTATA
>DAOUPY010000570.1 GCA_030625925.1 Fusobacteriaceae bacterium
AGATGTTTTTATAAAAGAACTACAATTTTAGGAGAAAAAATATGAAATGTATTAGACAGAACGACCTAGAGATATCAAAGGAAATAATGGGTAGATATAATTTAGAAACACCTGAGGGCAGGTTAGACTATATTCAGCAGGAAAAAGAAGGGATCTTTCCTCTATTCTCTAATAGCATATTTTCTGCTATGGGAGGGGTGACAGAATACAATAAGGTAAAGGAAATAATGTGCAAAGATATAGATGAATTTTTAAATCTAGAAGATCTAAAAATCGAAAATATCGACATCGAAGCAGTTTCAAAAGCTAAGATCTATTCCCTGGACGGAATATTTACAACTTTAATTTCATTTGTTGAAATGAGTAAAGTGCTGAGGTTTATGAGGAAGGATGTGGATAAATTAGAAACAGCCTTTGAAAAAATAGAGAGGGATTTTATTTTATTTTTAGAGACGATGAATTTAAACGGGGTAAGACATTTTTCCTATGCTGATCCATCTGCCATGCCTGAAATATTAGGCAGATACCATCAAAAATGGATAGTGGAGAGGTTTGTTGATTTATTGAAAAAATTATCCCATCTGGATATAGTGATTCATGTATGCCCGATTTTATTCAATGATCTAAAGAAAAGATTGGATATGAAAAATTATCCAGTGAAATCCTATCAGGATGAGTTTTTTAGTGAAAAAGGTTTTAAGGTAGTAGGAGGGAGTTGTATTAAAAATAAAAATAAGGCATTATATTTTTATTTTTAAATTGAGTTAATCTGTGTTAAAAAAGTCCGACTTTAGTCAGCGTCAAAACTTTTAATTCCATAAGAAAAAGGGGAGAGAGTATGAATCCGTTAGAAAGAGAAAAGATGATAGAGAAAACAGGAAGTGCAGACAGAGTTTTAACCTGCCCATTTATAGATATGTTTGGGGCTCAGCTCATCCATAAAAATATTAGGGAAGTGAATTTATCAGGGAGACTCATGGCAGATCTTGAAATAGAAGCCTATAAAAAATTTGGACATGACGGTGTCAGTATAGGGCCAGGGTTATACGGAGTTCCAGAGGCTTTAGTAGTGGTTTTGGATCTTC
>DAOUPY010000034.1 GCA_030625925.1 Fusobacteriaceae bacterium
TTAATATCCATAAGCACAATATTTTCTGACAAATACTCTTTTTTCATTATTTCAAACATGATTTACCTCCAAATTTATTATAAAAAATACCTTTTATTTGTTTAATTTAATTCTAAGTCGTCTTTAAGCTTGTTTTTACTAGTCTCTCTAATATTTTCACATATTCCACATTTTTAATCCTGATTATAAAAAAATATACTACATTTTGATAATAGCACACTTTCACATTAAATCCAAACGTTTTTTTCGAAAATAGTGCTATTTTTCAAAAATTTTCATAATTTTATTTCTTTTCTTCAGTTTTTTGAAAAAACAATCACATTTCTTTCTTTTTCACATTATACTCATAAAGCTCTTAATCTCAAAGTAATTTATTTTTTCTCATGGATTTTCTTTCCAACTTTCTATTAAATATGTTACTATATTATTAATACTTTTAAGGGTTTTTATCCTTAATTGTATTTTAAATTTAAAAATAAAAGTAGGTGTTATATATGAAAACTCAAGAGCAGTACGAAGAACAGATTGTTAAATCATTAAATAAAGTTCCCTTTGAGATGAAAAAAATTAAATTTATCCTTTTTTTAGCTAAGCATATAAATAAATTAAAAAAAAGTAAATCGACAATATTAAAAATATCTTTCTTACTTTACAGCATTATAATCTCTTTTCTTTATTTTTTTAAATAGATCCATAAAACTCTATTTATTTTTATTTCCTAGACTGTCAAATTAAATGCAATATAGAAAAACTCCCCGGAAGAATTCTGGGGAGTTTTTCCAATTTAAACATTTCCACGATCTGTTATTGATTTTTGTACCGCTATGTTTACTTTTTCATTTCTTAATTTATTTCTTAAATATATATTTAAGGTGTTTCCCTCCTAATCCAATAATTGAATAGAGTTTCTTTGCTCCCTCTATAATCTTTAACTCTTCAAAAATTTCATCATTTTCAAGTTTTGCATAGGATTTCATATCAAATCTAGTGTGTGCATCACTTCCAAAAGTGGCTTTTAAACCATATTTTTCCCTTAGATCTCTAGCTCTTAAATTTCTAACTTTATCCAAGGCATGATTATATGTCTCTATAGAGTCTACAACTTTTATTATTTCTTCTAAATATTTTTTATTTTTTATATAGTTTTTTTGTGCATATCCATTTATGTGAGGAAGTGAAGTATGAGTTTTAAACTTTTTTAAGGCTTCTATATAGTATTCCCACGATTTATAGGATTTTGCCATCCTGTATCTATTTTTATAAGGTTCCAAATAAACTTTGTAAAATTCTTCCAATTCCTTGGGGTCTTCAAAATAAGCTAATATCTCCATCCCGTCTTCACAGCCTATCTCTATTCCAGGAATAGAATTTATACTTTCCACTTCAAAGGATTTAATACTTTTTCTAATCTCATTATGATCTGTTATAGATATCAAATGATTTTTTTCTTTTAAAAAACTTTTCAAAAATTTTATATCTAAAAAACCATCTGAAGCTTTTGTATGTAAATGCAGGTCATGATAAGTTCCGTTACATTGTCCATCTAATATAATTTTTCTTTTAAAAAACTCATCTAATTTATCAAATTCAATCATGGGTATCCCCCTCCTTTTTTTATAGTATACTTTGTAAAAATATAAAATTCAAAATCATTTGATCTTTTAAAAAAAATCAATATAATAAATAAGGGATGATAAGTTTATTTTATCATCCCTTATTTGTTATACTTACCAAACATCTCCAAGACCTCTTCTGTGTAAGAGCCATCATCATTGTTAATATAAAGAGGCGGCTGAATCACTAAACCTGGTTCAGCACCTTTCAGTCCTTCAATCAATATGATTTTAGCCCCTTTATTCCTTGTTGTATGACAAAACCTTATTCTTTTAGGTTCTATCTTATATCTTTTCATAAGCTCTAAGATATCTATCAATCTATCTGCTCTATGGACCATGGTGAAGTTCCCTCTAAATTTTAGGAGATAACTCCCAGCTTTTATTATATCTTCTAAATTAATTAAAATTTCATGTCTTGCATAGGTCAATTGATCTAGGTTATTCAATTGATTTTTATCTCCAGTAAATTTAAAAAACGGTGGATTAGTTATCACTGCATCAAAACTCTGGTCTGTAAATTCTGATTGTATATTTTTTATATCGCCTTTCACTATTTCTACCTGAGATTCTAATTTGTTGAGGATGATATTTCTGCAGGCCAGATCTACTGAGGTATCCTGTATCTCAATCCCTACTATCTTAGCATTGGTTCTTTTTGACAGGAGCATTGGAATCACACCATTCCCTGTCCCTAAATCCATTATATTTTTTCTTCCTTTATTTACGGTCAAAAAATTTGATATTAATACTGAATCTATAGAAAAATTAAGATGATCATTTCTTTGAATTATTTTCATATCATTGTAGTTTAAAAAATCTATAATAACTTCGTTTTCATGATTTGTACTTATTTTTTTATCTTTTTCCCTATCTTTTGTTATCATCTTTTATCATCACCTGTTTATTATAATTATTGTTTCGCGTTAATTAAAGCACTGTAAATATTGAAACTATGCTTTATTTATTTTTAAAATTTTATATGAAATTTATGATATACGATTATTCAATTTTTCTATCATTTAATAAAAAAATTGAAATGTATATTGATTTTAAATAAAATAGAGAGCTGTTTGCCCCGGCGGGCAAACGATTATTAATTTCATTTAAAATTAATAATTAAGGTTTTAAAGGCGTGCACCATCGCTAAAGTTCAGTTATAATTTATTAAAAAAAAACAAGTCTAGGATATCCCAGACTTTATTTCTTATTCATATCTTTAATTAATTTAGATAACATCTCTTTTATTCCTGTATCCACATTTCTAAATCTAATGTTATTTTGGATCGATTCAAATCCTTTTTCTTCAACTATTTTTCCCACTGTGTTTTCTAAAAAATCATAAGTAGTTTTTTCAATTGCTTTAAAATCTAGTGTTATTTTTACATCTCTTTTCAAGTTGTTCATAATATTTAAGTAAAGTACCTCTGCATCTTGGTCTATAAAATTTTTAACGACTATTACCATCTCACATCACTCCTATTTTACTGATACCCTTAATACAACAGGGCAATGATCAGATCCCATTACATCATTTAATATGATGGCATCCTCTATATTATTTACAAATGATTCATTTACAATATGATAATCTATTCTCCAGCCAATATTTTTTTCCCTGCCTTTAAATCTATAAGACCACCACGAATATTTAATTTCTTCAGGCTGAAAATATCGAAAAGTGTCGATATAGCCAGATTCTAAAAATTTAGTCATCCACTCTCTTTCTTCAGGCAGGTATCCTGGATTTTTTTCATTTCTTTTAGGATTAGTCAGATCAATCTCCCTATGTGCTACATTTAAATCACCACATAAGATTATATTTTTTCCCAGATCAACCAATTCATTGCACCTTTTCATTATAGCTTCGTTAAACCTTAATTTATAATCTAACCTTTTCCCCTCAGACTGACTGTTGGGAAAATAACAGTTAATTAGATTAAAATTTTTATATTCTAATTCGATATATCTGCCTTCAAAATCAAATTCTTCAATATCCATATTTCTAACATTTAAAGGCTCTGCTTTTGTATATACTGCAACTCCTGAATATCCTTTTTTTTCAGCTGAAAAAAAATAAGATTTATATCCATCTATCTGAGTTAATTTTCCCTCTAATTGCTCAATTTGTGCCTTTGTTTCTTGAATACACAGAATATCAGGATTTTCTTTTAAGACCCACTCCACAAAACCTTTTTTTTGAATTGCTCTTATCCCGTTGACATTCCAAGAATAGATATTCATTAACTTAGGCTCCCTTTTTGAAGGTACCTTTTTAATTTAGCTATAATCATATTTATAGCTATTTTATTTTCTCCACCTCTAGGTATTATCACATCAGCATACCTCTTAGATGGTTCACAAAACTCTAAATACATTGGTTTTACAGTTTCTAAATATTGTTTTTTTACCGAATCAAAGGTTCTTCCCCTTTCATTGATATCTCTTTCGATTCTTCTTAAAAGCATTTCATCTGCATCGGTATCCACAAATATTTTAACATCTAACATATCTCTTATTTCTGGAATAGACAGAATCAAAATTCCTTCTATTACAATTATTTTAGATGGATTTATTCTTATCATCTTTTCTTTTCTTGAGTGAGTTTTAAAGTCATATATAGGTCTATCTATAGACTTCCCATTTTTTAAATCCATCAAGTGTTTCTTTATAAGCTCAAATTCGATAGACTCAGGGTGATCAAAATTGACTTTTGCCCTCTCCTCTATTGATAATTCCTTCAATTCTTTATAATATGCATCTTGTTCAACTAGTACCGCATCTTCTGACTTAAACGCCTTTATCAGGTTATGAGCAACTGTTGTTTTTCCAGATCCACTTCCCCCTGCTACTCCTACAAATATACAGTTATTCATGGTACCCTCCTTTAAATTTAGCTTTAGTAATTATACCTTATCTCTTGTAAAATATCAATGATGGTTCTTTTAATCACTTATAAATTATAATCCTTTTTCCTTTTTTAATATCTTCAATATGTAAATTTTTTCTATTGATTTAAAAATCTGCTGATGAATCGGCATAAATTTTTCTATATTTGAATCTAATTCAAACATTTTTTTCGCTTTCATTAGTAACTCTTCCTTTTCCTTTTCTTCCATTTTTTCGTATAGTTCCAACAAAACTTTGTAGATTGGATTATTCAAATCAACCTCTTCATCGACCTTTGACTTAGGAGGTTCCACTATTTCAGCATCTATTATCTCTAGATGAGATTGCACATCCTTCACTATCTTAGTTTTTTTGATTTCTTCTTTCTTTTTAGGAGTTTTTATTTCCTCTAAAAGACCTTGGTCACCCTTTACATTTTTTAAGATCCCGTTGATATAAGCCACTAAAGTTTTAGATATATCAGTTTTTAAATTTGAATATAAGATATTCAAAATATGGATTGTTACCTTTTCACCCTCTTCATTATATAGCTTTATAATCTTATTTTCTGCTCTTTTATTCCAATTTTTAGACACAAATATATTTCTTTTTGCCTTGGATATAGCCTTTAGAGCAATTTCCGACACCTCATTGATATCTTTAATAATTATCTTCTGTACCTCTTGAGACATTTCCAATTTAATCTGTTGCTTTGTTGAATTTTTCAGGGCTTTTTTCTTTTTTCCCTTCAAAATATAATCAGAGATATGACATTCTCCATCTTTATCCACATTATATTTAAACCTGTAGACATAACTTTTTTTTTCTTTCAAAGGACAAACTTCGTAAGTTAGAAGATAACCTTTATCCACTAAAACATCAAAAGATTTATTTATTCTTTTCATTACTTGTTTCATCTTACTTACTTCATATTCCTTGACTTCCCCTGTCTTTAATACCTTACGTATTCTACTTTTTAGAGTTAATGGAATAATAGTTGCCAGAGTTTCTATCCTAAATTCACCCTCAGTAGTTGCAAATCTTTTCATACTTAAAAATTGATATATTTTTTCTGCAGCTCTGTCAGATTTTCTTAAAATATTTAATTGATGTCTATCAAAAATAGAGTAATGTTTTATCCTCAATTCCTCTATTATCCTATGATCTAATCTCACCTTGTAATAAACTTTCATTTTATTAGTTTTTATATTTTTTTCCTTAAATTTTTCATATTTTACTAAATTAAGAGGTTCTTTATAAACTTCTCTAATTATATTCCCGGCAGCTTTTTTATTTCTAATCATTATTTTATATGTCGTTGCTTGTAGGTTATATAGAGTTTCTTCCATCTTTCTATAATATTTCATAGAAAATTTTAATCCTAAATAATCTATAACTTCCTCAATATTAAAAGTGATGTACTCCTTTGTAGGATCATCAGCTAAAATTTCTTGAAATTTATATAAAATAAAATAAAATACATTTTTTTCAAAATCTGAAGGCTGTTGATTTCTTATTCCTTCAAAATTATCCGTACTCAAAGAGGAACCAAACTTAATCCCTGCATTGGCTATTTCATATACCAAATTTACGTTTCTCTGCCTTTTAGACGTAAAAAATGGTAAAATTATGAATAAAAAAGGTTGATTAATCGTATCTCTTATATCCATATCCTCTAAATATAAAGACACTGTTTTAGTCGGGATTGTTTTAGGTTTATAACTTTTAATATTTACACTAAGGTCATTTTTGTTCCCTATCTCTAATATTTCTAATAAAGATCCTTGTTTTTTTTCAGACATTCCTAACCCCACCTTATCATCATTTTCAATTTATAATTTTATCATCCTTTACAGGTTATAACATTTTTTCAAAGTTTTTTCAAGTTTTTTTTTATCATCACTTGTTATTTATAATTGGATATTTTCTAATAAAATCATTCAACTTATCTTTTATTGCCCTTGATTATAATCCTTTAATTACTATAAGTTATCAACCTCAATAAATTCGACAGTTTATTATTCATCCCTTATTATTTATAATTACTATCTAAACTTATTCTCCCTTATTTCCTTGGTAATTCGAGCTTTGTTTATCATCACTTTATTATTAACTTCATTTTAATACAATAAATATGGGGTTAATAATGTAATCCTTTATTTATTATATTTTTATTATTGACTGACCTTAGTAAAATTAGGAGAACTTTTATAATCATCTATTTATTATATTTTCATTATGTTTTCATTTAAGTTCTTAGGTCTTTTTTTTATCTTGATTTTATTGGCCTATTTTATAATCACTTATAAAACATATTAATAATTATTTTAGCATCATCTATTTATTATAATCCTTTTTTTTATCTACCTATTATTTTTAAAGGGTTCTAATCAATCTAACATATTTAAAGTTAAGAAAATATAGTCTAGAATTATAATCCTTTATTTATTATAATTCTTTCTTTTCTTTACTTTTTTTTAGCTCAATAAAAACAAGCTTTCTTTATAATCCTTTATTACACATAAAAAAAAACATCTCAATTTACAGGTTTAGTTATACAATCCTCTATTTATTATAAAGAAATAAATTATTTTCTTTTCAAGGCCTTATATTTATTGATATTCATGCAATCTAATTATTTTTATAAAAAGCTCTACATAATACATAAAACAATAATACATAAAACAACTATAAATAATTAAAGATCGTTTAGTCTGTTATTAGATTATTTTTTTCTAAAAAATCAAAACCTTCTCAATCAATATCAATATCTTAATATAATCATCTCGATAAATACAGTCTAAATTTTCATAATCTTTTATCTATTCCATAAAGCCTCTATTTACTTAGATTAAAAAAACAACATGACGTTCCATAAAAATAAAAAAAGGATAAGACAGCATACATCTTACCCTTTAGAATAATTAATCTTTTTTCAATCTTGGTGGTCTTTGACCATAATATTGATAATACCTGCATTTTAAATTACCATTATATAATTTTCTATTTTTATCAGCTCTTTTATCAAATAGTTTTTCAAAACCATCATGGGAAGTAATTACATAATAAGACCATTTTTTCAATCTCATTCTACAAATATCTCCCAATGTTCTATATAACTTCTCCACTTGATCCAAATCAAATAAACGTTCTCCATAAGGTGGATTAGTAATAAGTGATCCATATTCAGCCATAGATTCAAATTCTAATAAATGTTTTTGTTCAAATAATATATCATTTTCTACACCAGCTAATTTAGCATTTTCTATTGCAGTCTCAATAGTTTCACCGTTTAGATCCGATCCATAGATTCTGACCTCTTTTTCATAATCTTCATGAGTAAAAGCTTCATCTCTGGCATCTAACCAAAGTTGTTCATCAATAATATGCCAATCTTCAGAAGCAAACCTTCTATTTACCCCAGGAGCGATGTTTCTAGCGATCATGGCAGCTTCTATCAGAATAGTTCCTGTACCACACATAGGATCAACAAGAGGACGTTCTCCGCCATTCCATTTAGATAACTTAACAAGTGCTGCTGCCAAAGTTTCTTTCATAGGAGCTTCATTTAGATGAGCTCTATATCCCCTCTTATGTAAAGGCACACCAGAAGTATCGATCATAATTACAAAATTATCTTTATTTCCAATGATTTTTATCCTGTAAAGAGCTCCGTCTTCACTGAAATAATCATGTTTATACTGAATCTTTAATTTTTCTACAATGGCTTTTTTGGCCATTCTCTGCATATCAGATTTTGAAAAAAGTTTACATTTAACAGAACTAACCCATGAAATTGGAAATTCTGCATTAATTGGTAAAACACTGATCCAGTCCAATGCTTTTACTTTTTCAAAATATTCATCCCAAGTAAGAGCCTTAAATTCTCCCATTTTCAGATAAACCCTGTCTGCCGTTCTCAGCCAAATGTTAGCTTTGATTATATCTTCTATCCCACCATCAAATTCAACCCTTCCATTGTGGGTAACAACATTTTTAAAACCTAAATCTTTTATTTCTTGTGCTAATATACTTTCTACTCCCATGGTGGCAGTAGCTATCAATGTATATGTCATAATATCTTCCTCCTAATTCATCACTTACAAATTATAATACTTTATATTTTAACATTATAATTAGGTTCATGCAAAGATATATTTTTTATTAGGGAACACCAGTGAGAATAATAAGATAAAATAAAAATATAATTAATAAGGGATTATAAGTTTAACTATTATGAAATATAATAATACAGTGATGATATCTTTGTAAAAGATCTTAAAATAAGACCCTTTTTTATCATCCTTTAATAAATATAATTTCCTGGATAATAAAAAACAACTCAATAATATATTATTGAGTTGTTTTTTTAGTTTAAATTATTATCATTATTTAGAGATTTTATTCTGAAACTATGATTTTTCCAGAAATAATATCTTTTGTCATTTTATCTAATTTAGCTAATTTATTAGAACCGATAAGTTTCTTAGTATGGTTAAAATCAGTCAGAGAAACGCCATTTTCAGCCAGCCCGGATTGTCTATATCCCTCTTTAAATCTATCTTCTTTAACTTCTTTAGTCAGATTATAAACAGCGTTATCGATTCTGACACGAACAGAAGTTAAAATACGACCTGGAACTTCTCCATCTTGGTCTACATCAGATCCAATAGCA
>DAOUPY010000083.1 GCA_030625925.1 Fusobacteriaceae bacterium
CTGCTAAATTAGGTGAAGTAACTGGAATGGATTTCAAACAGAGTACAGACCTTGTAGATGGAACTAGAAACTTAGATGGCTTCGTATGGTTATCATCGGCATTAAAAGTGTGTGCTGTAAACTTATCTAAGATGTCAAATGACCTTAGATTGATGGCATCTGGACCTAGAGCAGGATTCTTTGAGATTAACTTACCACAAAAGCAACCTGGATCATCTATCATGCCAGGAAAAGTAAATCCAGTTATACCTGAAGTAATGAATCAAGTTTCTTTCCAAATATTTGGAAATGATCTTACAATAACTAAAGCTGCAGAAGCTGGACAGTTAGAATTAAATGTATTTGAACCAGTATTATTCTTTAACTTATTCCAATCTATCCAAATCTTAAAAAATGGTGCTCAAACACTGAATTATAACTGTATAAAGGGAATCACTCCTAATGCAGATAGAACTGAAGAAATGGTACAAAATTCAATTGGAATCATCACTGCTATCAACCCACATGTAGGATATGAAAATGCATCTGTAGTTGCTAAAGAATCATTGAAAACAGGTAGAACAGTAAGAGAACTTACAATAGAAAAAGGATTATTAACTAGTGAAGAATTAGATGTTATATTAGATGTATATAACATGACTAATCCTGGGATCTCTGGAAAAGAATTAATGGATGAAAAGAAAAAGAATAAATAATTTATATCAAAAAAAAGATAACTTCTATAGAATACAGAAGTTATCTTTTTTTGATCCTGCCGGTATCTTTAAATATTTCCTCTCAATAATTAAAAGCTTTTATAATCTGCCATCTATATTAAAAAATGGAAAAACCGGGAAGAAACCATTTTTTGCAAAGTTAATAAATCCCACTTGGATACCTTGTAAATCATTGGTGAAGTTAACCATTCCCAGTTGGAAAGTTGTTTTTTCAGCATAGTTTATAAATCCAATATCAACTATAGATTCTCCCTCGTTAAAATTGATTCCTCCTAAATTAATCACTGATTTCTTCTGGTTAAAGTTAACAAATCCCCACTGTAAGCCTGTAAAATCATTGGTATAGTTAACAAATCCTAACACTACACCTGTAGACTGTCCCAAATGAATGTTAGCTGCACCTAGACCTACTCCTGTAAATGAATTATTTACCTTGTTAGCTCCTAATCCATAAAAAATAGGGAGTTGAACCCCTGTAAAATTATTCGTTTCACCTAAAGCTAAAATATTTACATCCAAGCCGCTCATATTGGTATTCTTACCATAAAGTAAGTTAAACCTTACACCTTTTACAGTTTGATCTGCCGGCATATTAGTCCCTGGTACTCCCAATTGAAATGGAGTTTCTGCAAATATCATAGTGGAAATCAAACATATCATCCCCAATAAAATTTTAATTCTTTTCATATCTCTCCTCCTAATTTTATATTTCAAATATTATACTATGTATTTAAAAAAAATTATAGGTTATCTAAATAAATAATAACGTGACCTTGCAGACGGGCACAATATAAGTATAATTTCCTATACTAAAAAAAAAGTGCCCCTTTAGTTAGAGACACCTTACAAAATACTTTACTCTAGAATATTCTTCCATCGATATTAAAGAATGGGAATATTGGTAAAAATCCAGTTTTAGCCATGTTTATGAGACCTATTTGTACCCCAGTAAGATCATTGGTCATATTGAAAACACCTAATTGGAATGCTGCACCTTGAGAGATATTAACTAAACCAAGATCAACAGTAGATCTTCCTGTAGAGTAGTTAACAGTTCCCCATTGAACACCCTCAACACTTTCACTCATATTAACTAATCCTAAAAGGGCTCCCTTAGATTTACCTTTATGTATATTTACTACACCCATTCCAAGACCGGTAAATGATCTATTCACCTTATTAATTGGAAAAAATCCCAATTGAACACCTTTAAAATTATCTGTTTCCCCGCCAAACAAGTTTAAATCTAATCCAGTCATATTAGTATTTTTACCCCATAAAACGTTAATTCTCAATCCCTTTACACTCTCAGCAGCAGGAAGGTTTACAGTGGGTAGCACTCCTAGTTGGAATGCACTTTCTGAAAAAGCTAACGTTGACATTATAAATAACATCCCTAATAAAATTTTGATTCTTTTCATATTTCTTACCTCCTAAAAATTTGTTTATTTTTGTTACTTCCATAACACTATACTGTGGACTTTTAATTAATCCTACATAAAAATAAATAAATTATATCGGTATTAATCCCAGTAAATATAGTGTAAAATAATATATGAAAATAAAAAATTAATTATCTCATAGAACTGCGTTATTTGCATCAAATATTTTAAATCTATTTTATAAATTATTTATTTAAACTAAAATTCCAAGGGGGTTACCATGAAAATACTTATAGAGGGAGACACTAAATCTGGAAAAACAACCCTCCTTAAAAAAAAATATATTCAGATGATCAATAGCGGGATAGATTCCCATGAAATTTTAGTACTCATAGCCAATAGAATGGAAGCCATAAAATTCAAAGAAAATTTAACTTTAGAATATTCAGGAGAAAATAGAATTTATTCCTATTTTGGATTTGTTCAGCATGAACTAAATAAATTCTGGCCATTGATCTTAAAAAAAAGTAAAAAAATTCATAAACTAAATATACTGCCAACTTTTATGACCTTTGAAGCCTCTCAATGCCTCATGGGGAAAACAGTTGAATATTATAGAAAACAAGGATTTTTAGGGGAATTAAATATTTCCAATGAAGATATCTCAAAAAAACTCCTCTCCAATATCCTCGATGCTTCCCTAAACAATCTGGTGTATACCAAGATTGGAGACAGATTAAAATCATTTGGAGAAGTCCACAGGGATGAATTATATGATCAGATGAATATAATCATCGATAAATATATGGAAAAAACTTTAGAGAATGGAAGTTTTGATTACGGAACTTCCATCTACCTATACAATAATTTTCTTTTAGAAGATGAGTATTACTTGGATAAATTTAAAAAAAGCACCAAGTATTTTTTAGTCGATTCAGGGGAGATCGCATCCATAGCAGAAGTTGACTTTATAGACAGGATGAAAAGAGATCTAAAGGGTCTCATTGTCACACTAAATACAGACGGTCCCTATGGGATTCACAGTTATTCCAAGGGATATTTAGAAAAAACAATAATAGATTCGGAATATAAAAGGATCAAATTAGACAGCAGAGATATAGAAACCCATAACTTTTTAGACCGGTTAGAAGAAAAACTTTACTCTTGCGAAACCATAGAAAGACTGCCAAATCTGCATTTGGATATAGAAAATGAATATAAAAGTGAGAATAATAGGAAGGTTATTAAAAAAGTTTTAGAACTCCTGGATGATTCTGTATCACCTCTGGATATCTCGGTAATTGTTCCTCAAAATGACCTGGTATTAGAGTTTGCCCTGGAAAAAATAGGTCATGAGAGGGGATTTAAATATATGAATATAGGTCGGAATGAGAGAATTTTAGATAATCCCTATGCCTATATTTTGGTTATAGCCAGTATATTATTTTATGAATTTAAAGAGATAAATTTAAATTTTGACGAAATCAAGGTATTTTTCAATCTTAGTCTGGGATTAGATTCCATTAGGAGTGCTCTTTTAACTAATTACATAGGGAGCCATAGCAGAGACCGGTATAGGCTCGTCAATATAGACAGTCAGGAGATCCAAAAGCGAATCCCACAACAAAATATGGCTAAATATGATAAAATAAGAGGAATATTTAATAAGATCCCTAAAGATATCGAACTATATGATTTTTTTGAAATTATATATATTGAATTCATTGTTCCAGAAGCGGAATTTTTTAAGAGTGCAAAAGGATGCAGGGAGTTAATAGATTCATCTAAAAAATTTATCAAAACCCTTCATAATTTTGAAAATATTAAAGATCTCAACTACGAATTTATAAAGTTTTTACGGGATGGAGCTAAAGCCTCGGAAAGTTTGATAGAGTTAGATGAAAGGTTAAATGGAGAATATCTTTCTATATCTACACCCTATGCCTACATAAACTCTGGAAGGGATTCAAAATATCAAATTTGGACAGATATAAGAAATAAAAATTTTGTTCCAGATACAAAAAATATCCTTCAAAATTCATGGGTACTTTCCAAAACTTGGAAAGGTGACAGATTCTCAATAGAGGATCAATTTCATATTGAAAAAGTCAATACCATGGGGATCCTCCGGAGATTGATGAAATCTTGTGGTGGGGATATATATGCCTATGGATCTAAATATTCCAGTGGAAGCCACGGCCAGGGAGGACTTCTCTACAGTGGATTAAAAAAAATTAAATAAGGGAGACAACTATGAAATATATAAGAAAAATTGGAATAATATTGTCATTATTGATATTGTTTGGATTTTCATATGGACAGGATGATTTTAAAGCAAAATCTATGAAACTGATACTAAACAAAACCACAGCTCTAGCCGATGGACAAGATGAGGTATATATTACCTATAGGATAGAAGATGATAATGGTGTACCCCTTAGAAATATCGACAAAAAAAATATTAGTCTGTTGATTGACGGAATCGAGAGCGATGACTTTACTCTCAAGTCTAGTGAGAATAAAATTGTTGAAATAAGCCTGATCTATGGGGATCTCAGGGCTCAAACTCAGGTAGAATTTATAGAGGAAAATATAAAATTAAGAATATCCCTCTCTAAAAAAAGGATCTTAGCTGACGGAATAGATGAAGTCATCATAGGAACTACAGATGATCAGGGAAATAAATGGAATGACAGCGTAAGCCTCTATATTAACGGGGAGGAAATTTCAACTAACCTGCTTAAAACAAAAAAAACAGGTGAATATACAGTTATTGCTCGATCTGGAAAATTTGAAAGTGAAAAAGAAAAAATAACTGCATATGAAAAAATTAGTGATTTAAACTTAACTTCAGATAAGATTAAGGTTCTCGCCAATGGAATAGATAAAATAACCTTTACTTTAGATGGAAGGGATCAAAATGGAATTAACCGTAAGATAAATGATTTTATCTTATTAGGTCCTCAAGGGGAAAATATATCTGAATCCGCAGCATTAACTACAAAAAATCAGGGTACCTATAAGATTAGAGCTATTTATAAAGGCGAGTACTCCAATTATATTACCTATAGTTCCAAAAGACCTAAACCTTTTAGTGTGGTTTCACACTACCCAATGAAGGAAACTATAGATTTAAACACCAATATAGAGGTCGCTCTAAATATAGAAGCTAAAGATTATAGGGACAGTTTAGAAGTTTTATTAGATGGGCAGCCCATCCAAGGCAGGCTTGACTACCATAAAGAAACTAAATCACTACATTTTATTCCTAAGCAACCGCTGAAGTTACATTCAAAATATAAGGTAAGACTAAAAAAATCTATCACAGGTATAGATGAAAATAAATTAAAAAATGATTTTACCTTTGAATTTGAGACAATGTCTAGAAAAGATGTAGGGACAGTCAAAGTAGAAAGAGGAACCTTTATATTAGGAGACCAAACCGGGAAACTATGGAAATTTTCATCTCCTATACAGGAGGCCTTCATTCAATATGACTACCTCATAGGGAAAACACCGGTAACATTTGATGTCTACGATCAATACACCAGAGATATGAGACTGCCCCTTGTAGATGACAATGGATGGGGACGTAAGACTAGACCTGTTATTAACCTAACTTGGTTCGATGCTGTAGATTTTTTAAACTGGTTATCCAAAAAAGAAAATCTGCCCGTAGCCTATGATGAAGATGGAAATCTTATCGATTCCGATGGAAACAGAACTCGAGATATAACTGTGGTTATGGGATACAGGCTCCCTACTGAGATTGAATGGGAATTTGCCGGGAAGGGAGGAGTAAGATCCAAACCTACTCTATTCAGCGGCTCCAATGATATAGGTGCAGTAAGCTGGTATTCTGAAAATTCCAAGGGGAAAACCCATGAAGTAGCCACAAAAATGCCCAATGAATTGGGAATCTATGATATGAGTGGAAACGTCTGGGAGTGGATAAATGACAATAGCGGAGTTTATTCAGGAATAGAGAGAATTAATAGTGTCGGCCCTAAAAATGGAGCATTAAAAATACTCCGAGGCGGATCATTTAATAGTATCATGAGTGACACTCAATTAACTTTTAGAGATGAACTATCTCCTAATACCAAGGATATATATTATGGATTTAGAGTAGCAAGAACAATTAAGGAGGATAAATAATGGCAGAAAAAACACCATTTTTAATAAAAATATATGAATTACTCACCAACACCGACAGGTTTGCAGAGCTTATCGAGCAGGTTATTTTATTTTCTGTAAGAGTAATTATTGCAGTCTTGGTATTTATAGTCTTTAGAAAAGTTATAGATATCCTGATGAAAAAATATGAACAATTGGACAGGACAGATTCCAATAAATCGCTCCATACTTTTTCTATATCGATCCTGAGATTGACCTTGAATTTTATAGTGATTATGATCGCACTTTTAATAATGGGTGTAAAGCAGACTGCTTTTGTAGGACTTTTAGGGGGAGCAGGTTTAGGAATTGGTTTAGCTATGAAAGATACTCTGGCAAATTTTGCCGGGGGAGTCATATTAATAGTATTTAAAGCTTATGAGATAGGTGATTTTATAGAAATTGACGGTCAAAGCGGGAGTGTACATGAGATAAATGTTTTTGCTACAACACTGAATACCATCGATAACAAGAGGATTCTAGTACCAAATGGTCTGGCAACTTCCCATCAAATTATAAATTATACAAAGAACAAGATGAGAAGGGTGGATCTTTTATTTGGAAT
>DAOUPY010000231.1 GCA_030625925.1 Fusobacteriaceae bacterium
GCCATTGGAGGAGCTTCAGCTGCGGGACTGAAATTAGGAGAAAGCGATAGAGGAGGAGCCGAAAAGGTTTTAGGAACCACTATATTTTGGATAATAATAATAGGCCTTAGTCTGACAGCTTTAATTTTTTTGAATTTAACTCCCATCTTGAAGGTATTGGGAGCCAGTAAAAATAATATAGGCTATGCCTATACTTATTATGCTTATATAATTCCAACTCTTGTACTTCAACTGGTATTTATGTCTCTCAATGCTTTTATCAGAACAGAGGGGAATCCTATGTTATCCATGAAGATAAATTTATTTGGCGCAGCTTTGAATACATTCCTGGATTATATTTTAATTGTAAGATATGGAATGGGAATAAAGGGAGCGGCCATAGGGACAGCTGTCGCCGGAGTAGTCCCTGCAATAATACAGTTATATCATTTTTCTAGATCGGACATAATCACTTTAAAACTAAAAAATATAAGGCCGAATTTAGAAATAATGATGGGGATAGCAAAGATAGGGGTAGGATCATTTTTAAACCAATTCCTAAATGGAGTTTCGGTATATATTATGAATATTAAGTTAAACTATTATGGAGGAAATCTTACTGGAAACCAAGCTTTTAGTGGAGCATTTGGAACTTAAAAATACCATCTTTCGAGTAAACCATGCTTCTAATTACCTGAGTTTGGAGGGAGTGCTGAATAAGGATAAGGAACGTATTTTAGAAGAAATAAAAAAAGCAGTGAGAGACAAAGATTATATACCTGAATATTTTAGGAGGTTATAATTTTCTTTACTCTTGAATTTTTTTAATTAAATAAAAGCTGAAAACAGTTGACAAAATCATAGATTTAAACTACTATTAGTCATAAGTGGACCAAAATGAAATAAAATGTTTGAAAAAATTATATCTATTATAAAAAAGTAAGATATCTTAGAATATACGAAATTATTAAGTTATTCGAGTCAGATTTACTTCCTCAAGGGAGTAGTCTGATTTTTTTTTTGAAAAATAAGGGGGATAAATTGAAGAAAAAAAATGTATACGTATCTGGGTATGGGAAGGCACATGAAAAATCTGCCATAACAAAAATATATGGAATTTTTGCTTTAGGAATGATAATAGATCCTAATACAGATGAAATTTTAGAAGTAGAGGGATCTTTAGTTTTGGATATAACTAAAAATTTTTTAAAGTGTCTATTTGAAGGAGAGAAAATCACAGATGAAAAAATAATAATAGAAAAGATTAATGATCTATATTTTGGAGCCTCAAAAAAAGCATTTATTGTGGCATATAAAGATGCATTGAGAAGATACAAGGAAAAAATTAAATATAATATTTAAAGAGGTTTTATCTATAGAATTTCAAAATATGAAATGATAATTTTTATCGAGATATAGTTACAGTGGAGGTAGAGGTAATGTATAAGATCGGAATATTTGATTCAGGTGTAGGGGGATTGACAGTTCTTAAAGAGATTCAAGATGTAGTTCCTTCAAGTCATATAATATATTATGGGGATAATGGAAATGCTCCCTATGGAGATAAAACAGAAGTAGAGATAAAAGAACTTTGTTTAAAGATAGGGGACTTTCTCTATGAAAATGAAGTTGACGTCATAGTGATAGCCTGTAATACAGCTACTGCAGCATCGATAAAAGCAATGAAAAATAAATTTCCCATTCCTGTTATAGGTGTAATAGAACCTGGAATAAGAGCAGCATTAGAAGTTACGCAAAACAAAAATATCGGAGTAATACTAACTCCTGCAAGTGCCAAAATGGGAGCATATAAAAATGTATTTGATGTAATAGCTCCTAAAACTTATTCTCTAACTGAAAAAGGATGCAAACTTATCTGCCCGATGATAGAAAATGGATGGGAGGATTATTATGGTAATTATTTAACCGATGAAATAATCAAACTGTATATAGAACAAATCTCCTCTGAAATAGATACCCTTATCTTAGGCTGTACCCACTATCCTATTGTAGAAAAGAATATAGCTAAATATTTTAAAAAGAAGATAGTAAATCCAGCCAATGAAACTGTAAATGAATTACTGAAAGAATTTTCGATGATTAAGCCAAAAAACGTGATTAATAATGATGCAAAGGTTGAATTTATAGTCAGTGGAGACAGTAAAAAATTTATTGATTTTGCCGAGAAATTTTTAGGAGAAAAGATAGAGAATATATATGAATTAGACCTGCATAAGAAAGATAAAGAATTATTTTATAATGTAATATAATAACTTTTATTTCTTTGCCTAAATCTCAACTGATAAAAAAATACATAAGGTTTTCAGAGTATTTATTCTGAGAGCCTTTATTCATATTTAATTTCCTATATATTTTATGAAGGGTGAATTTATGGGATTATTAAATGTAAAATAAAGGAAAATAAATTTAATCTCAGTAGTATATATCAATTGGGAAAATAAATTATCTCAGATAAAAATGATAAAATAGGAGGCAGAGATGAGAAAAATAGCAATGATATTAACTTTGTTGACATTAATATTAAGTGGATGTAATAATAGTCAGACTAAAGGGGAAGGAGAAACGGGGGAGGTAGAAAAAATAACATTGAACCAATTGGAAAATAGAGAAGATCTACTTTATAAAGTAGGAGAAGAACTACCATATACAGGATTAGTAATTGGG
Source organism: Fusobacteriaceae bacterium (assembly GCA_030625925.1). Lineage (GTDB taxonomy): Bacteria > Fusobacteriota > Fusobacteriia > Fusobacteriales > Fusobacteriaceae > Psychrilyobacter. The sequence continues at coordinate 2,665 of DAOUPY010000231.1, forward strand.
AATTCTAGTGAAGGGGTTAATTTAGTAGAGAGAAGTTATAAAGACGGAAAATTAAACGGTGAATATATAACTTATTATGAAAATGGAGAGATCAAAGAAAAAACAAACTATAAGAAAGATAAATTAGATGGTGAAAAAGTAACTTATTATGAAAATGGAAAGAAAAAAAGTGTATCTAATTACCTTGAAGGGGTATTAGAAGGGCAAAACACCGGATTTTACGATAATAAACAAGTGAGGCAAACAGAAAATTATGAAAATAATAAGTTAAGTGGTGAAAAGGTGACTTATTATAGAGGAGGAGAACTAAAAGAAAAAACTAATTATGTAGGGGATAAGTTAGAGGGAGAATATTTGTTATACTATACAAATGGTCAAATTAAATTAAGGGTAAACTATAAAAATGGAGAGATTGATGGGGATTATATAATCTACTATGAAGATGGTCAGATTAATAGTAAAAAAACCTATTTAAATAGAAACCTAAATGGAGAAGCTTTGGAATATTATGAAAATGGAAATCTGAAAGTCAAAAAAAATTATAGTAATGGGAAACTAGATAGAGAATATATAACTTATTATGAAAATGGTCAAGTAAGGGACCAAAGTAACTATGCAGATGGTGAATATAATGGGAAAGACCTCTCTTACTATATGACAGGACAAATAAAAAAAGAAGCAAACTATGTCAATGGGAAATTAGATGGGAAATATACTCGATATTATGAGAATGGAAAGAGGAAAAATACTTATAACTACAAAATGGGAATACAAGAGAAAAATATAGAAAAAGAATCCGTAGAAGATATAAAGAAATTATAATTTCTTTTAAGGGAGATGAAAATCTCCTTTTTTTTACTTCTAAATGTGATAAAATTAAAAGAAAAATTAGAACTTAGGAGAGAGAATGAATACAGAATTAGAGAAAAAAAAGATATTGCCGCTACTGATAAAATTTTCTATACCATCAACGATAGCAGTACTGATAAATATGATATATAATATCACTGACAGGTATTTTATAGGACAAAATGTAGGAAGAGATGGGATAGGAGCCTTGGCAATTATCTTCCCTGTCACCATATTAATAGGTGGGATAGGGATGTTTTTCGCCATTGGAGGAGCTTCAGCAGCGGGACTAAAATTAGGAGAAAAAAATAAAGATGGAGCAGAAAAAGTATTGGGAACCACTATATTTTGGATAATAATAATAGGCCTTAGTCTGACAGCTTTAATTTTTTTGAATTTAACTCCCATCTTGAAGGTATTGGGAGCCAGTAAAAATAATATAGGCTATGCCTA
>DAOUPY010000068.1 GCA_030625925.1 Fusobacteriaceae bacterium
CTGGCTGTAGTAGAATATAAAAAATTAATAGATAATGCGGAGTATGGAAGTAAGGCGAATTTTAATTTAGCTACTAATTATTATAAAGAAAAAAACTATGATGAGGCAAAAAAATATTATGAAAATATATTGAAGGTAGAAAACGGCCCATATAAAGACACAGCTACATATCGTATAGGACAGATATATTTTAATTCCAAGGATTACAGTAAGGCACTTAGAAATTTCATGAGAATAGAGCTTTTATATGAAGAGAGTAGCCTGAGGGAAGCAGCAAAATTAAAGATTGCAACGACTTATGAAGTTCAAAAAGAAGATGAAAAAGCTAAGAGAACCTATGAAGAGTTCTATAAGACATACCCTGAAAGTAAGTATAGAGGGTTAATCTTGGAAAAATTATTGGTAATAAACCTAAATGAAGATAAGAAAGTGGAAGCCAAGAAATATTATGATGAACTGTTGGCTTTGAATAAAGATGTAGCAGAAAATTATACTTCATACTTTATTGAAAAAAAAGAAGATGAAAAAGAAGAAGTGACACAGCTAAATACTGAGAAAAAAGAAGAGATGAAAGAGGGAAAAGAATTAAATAATAATTAGGAGGGGACAATGAGAAGATATATAAGTGGATTACTGTTAATAATGATGTCAATGAGTATTCTTGCAGAGGGAACTGGAGCAGAGATTCAAAAAGAAGTCAGCGGTGTCAATAAAAGTACTACAACAGAAGGTAGAATATTATTGGAAGGGCAGGAGAAAGACCCTACATTACAAACAGTAAACTTAAATTTAGTAAATAATCAAGATCAAAAATTAGAGACTACAAATATAGAATATAATCAAACTGAGCAAACGGATGATCTTTTAGCAGATGTAAGTGAAATAAAAACACAGCCTAACTATGTGGTGTGGGGATTGGGTATATTAGGTGTATTGATAGCAGGATTGGCTCTGGGGAGCAAGTAAGACCCTCTTCCTTTTTATAGTTTCCCCCTCGTAGGTGGAAACTAAAGTATAATAAGTGAGTAAAAAATTAAATTTCTTTCCCCCGATTCACGAGTACGAAAAATTTACTTTTAATAAAAGTAGATTTTACGATGTGAAGGGGGAGAGTGCCAACAGGCGAGAGAGGGTATATAAAATATAAATAAGGAGATAAAATTATGATAGAAATATTTAAGAGTGGCGGAATGTTAATGTACGGAATTCTGCTATTATCTATATTGGGAACAACAGTAATAATAGAGAGATTCGTATATTTTTTAAAAAATGAAAAAGGAATAAAAGATCAGTTGAAAGCACAGTTAGAGGAAGCAATTACCTCTAAAGATAAAGAATTAGCTGTGAGTCTATGTGAGAGTGAGAATTCATCTAGTTTGAAGGTATTAAAAGAACTTATATTAGAACATGATTTTGATGGAAAGGTAGACATAGAATATTTGGAGGAAAAAGCCAGAGAAAGAGCATTGATAGAGATTCCTAAATTAGAGAATCATATGTGGCTGTTAGGAGTAGTAGCTCATGTAACTCCATTAGTAGGATTATTAGGGACAGTATCTGGAATGATAGCAGCATTTAGAGTTATTGCAGTAGTAGGATCAGGGAAACCGGAGATGCTGGCAGATGGGATATCTCAAGCATTAATCACTACAGCAGCAGGGCTTACAGTAGCCATACCAGCACTGATATTATATAATTATTATAATAAAAAGATCGATCATATAGTCAATGAAATAGAGAAAACTACCGTTGAGTTTATCAACTCTCTTAGAAAGTAAGGGGGGGCTATGAAAATACAAAGACTGAAAAGAAAAAATAGTAAAAATATAATCTTGGATATGACTCCGCTGATAGATGTAGTATTTCTGCTTCTAATATTTTTCATGGTAGCTACGACATTTCAAGATGTAGATTCTAGTGTAAATATAGAACTGCCAAAATCCAGTTCAGAACATAAGATAACTATAAAAACTTTAGAGGTAAAGATAAATAAAGATTTAGAGATTTACCTTATAGTAAATGATTTAAATGGTAAAAATGAGATGATGAAAGTAGATCAAGGAGATTTAAAAGAAAAATTAGGACAGAAATTAGAACTTACCAAGGATAAAAATGTAATTGTAAGTGCAGATAAAAGTGTGAATTACCAATCTCTAATAGAGGTATTGGATATAGCTAAGGAAGCGGGAGCAGGTTCATTAGACCTCAATACTAAAAGTTTAGATTAGGAGGTGATAAGGTGAAAACAGATAGAAATGATTATTTTAATAAAATATTTGTAGGAGTCCTTATCCTTCATATAATTTTTCTCTATATAATGCCAGGTTTAAAAAAGATAGTGATACAGGAACCAGAAGTAAGTAAGATCACCATTGGGATAAATAATTATTCTGTTGATAGTGCTCCTAAGAAAATTATTAAAAATGAGAAAACTGCTGAAGTTATAGAACCAAAAAAAGTTTTGCCTGCAGAGCCAAAAGAGGTTAAAGTTGTAGAAAAAAAAGAAAGTTCTGAGAAGATAGAAATAAAAGTGGAAAAAAAGAAGATCTTACAGGTGACCCAGTCATTTGATGATTTGGATAGATTGGAAACTTTAGATTCTCCTAGAGTGATCAATAAAAGCAGGGAAGACCTTAAGCCTAAGATAATAAAGGTTTCAGAAATAGAAACTGAAAATAAAATAACTGAAATTGAAGACAGAAAATTAAATGAAATCACTGATAATTCTGAAGATAGAATCGAGGAAAATTTAGACCCAGTGGAAGCTGAAATATCTGACAATGGATCGGAAGAAATCGTGGTAAAAAACGACCTGACAAATGGGATAAAAGATATAATCTGGGATGATCTGATGAGTGAAGAAAATCCAAGTATAATAGGGCCTAAATCAGGATTGAAAGTAGGTTCTGTAGATGGAAAATCCAAGGTGATCTGGGATCCATCCAATAAAGATCCAAAATATCCACTGGAAGCAGAAAAAAATGCTCAAACTGCTGATGTAAAAATAATCTTAGATGTAGATGCTAGTGGGAAAGTTCTAGGGGTAAGGTTAGTAAAAACAGGAGTAGATGTAATAGACAGAGCTGTAGAGAGTATAGCCCGTGACTGGAATATAAAACTTATAAATAGCGGAATGGCTATAAATGGAAGTGTCATGGTGGAATATAAATTTAAGTTAAAAGGTAGGGAATAGATGAATATATTGGGCATAAATTTAACGGAAAAAATAAAGGAATCACTGTTGGAAAATTTAGATGGGGATTTTTCTTTTGAAAATAGTTATACAAATGTAGGAGATTATATAGAAAAAACTAAATATAATCTAATAATCATGGATATAGATGGTTTAGAGGAGATAGATAAAACTAAAACAGTGATAAAAGAGATCTATGAAAATCAAAATAAAGCGATAATTATAGCCTTGGGAGAAAGAGCAACCTTAGACCTGATAGCCTGGGCAATTCAACTGGGAGTATACGATTATCTGCTTAAACCAATTGAAGAAGAAGGGATAATAAAGATAGTCGAAAAAGCCCTCAAAGATCAAAAATTAAAGGCTGAAAAGTTGAAGAAAAAAGAGACTCCTAAGGGGACGGTAATTGGAAACAGTCCTAAGATGGTAGAAGTATATAAAAAAATAGGTAAGGTAGCTACCAATAAAATACCGGTATTGATAAGCGGGGAAAAGGGAAATGGTAAGAAAGCTGTGGCTAAGTCTATCCATAGATTCAGCTGTATGAAGGAGAAACCATTTGTCAGCGTAAACTGTACAGCATATCAAAAAGAATTCTTAGACAGGAAGTTATTTGGATATGAAAAAGGAAATATATTTGAATCACAGGTAGAGCAAATAGGTATATTGGAAAAAGGTTATGGGGGATCGATCCATTTAGGAAATATCGAGTCACTGGACCTGACTCTTCAGGCAAAATTATTAGGTGTACTCCAAGAGGGAGCATTCTTTAGAGTCGGTGGGTCAAAGCTCATTAAAACCGACATCAGGATCATAGCTACTACCAGTGTAAATTTGGAAGAATTGATAATGAATGGAAACTTCATCGAAGAGCTGTACCATAGATTGAGAATATTGGAGATAGAGATACCACCATTAAGGGAGAGAAAAGATGATATACCCCTTATGATCCACCATTTTATCAAAAGGTTCAATGAGGAATTTTCTAAGACGGTCAAGGGAGTATCTACTCCAGCCATGAAAAAAATAATGAGGTATGACTGGCCGGGAAATGTAAGGGAATTAAAATCAGCTGTAAAATCAGCCATGGTATTATCTAGAGGCAGGAGTATCTTGGTAGAGGATCTGCCTTCAAATATTATTGGGAATAAAACTACTAAAAGAAGAGGAGATGTCCAAGACTGGATATTATCTGACTGGGTAGAGGGAGAGATCCAAATGCTGCAGGGATCCAATCAAAAAGATTACTATGGAAATATAATATCCAGAGTTGAGAGAGAATTGATCAGACAGGTATTAGAAGTGGCAAATGGAAAAAAAGTAGAAGCAGCAGAAACCCTGGGAATTACAAGAAATACATTGAGAACAAAGATGAATAACTATAATTTAGATTAAAGTTTGAGGAGATAAGATGCATATAACGCTTTATAGAAAGTATAGACCTAGTACCTTTGAGGAGGTAGCTGGAGAAACCGATATAATAAAAACTATAAAAAATTCTTTAAAGGAAAATAAGATGGCCCATGCATATTTATTCACAGGACCTAGGGGAGTAGGAAAGACAACTACTGCAAGACTAATAGCCAAGGGATTAAATTGTATGGAAAATGGTGTTACTGATACACCTTGTAATAAATGTGAAAACTGTATAGATATCAGCAAAAACAAGTTTATAGATCTGATAGAAATTGATGCTGCATCAAATCGTGGAATTGATGAGATCAGATCATTGAAAGATAAGATAAATTATCAGCCTGCTAAGGGGAGAAAAAAAGTATATATAATAGATGAAGTTCATATGTTAACTAAAGAAGCATTCAATGCTCTTCTAAAAACATTGGAAGAACCACCAGCTCATGTTATTTTTATCCTGGCAACTACTGAACCGGATAAAATATTAGAGACTATTATCTCAAGGTGCCAAAGATATGATTTTAAACCTGTAAATCAAAAAGAATCTATGGATCACATCCTTATGATAGCTAAGTCTGAAGGGGTAGAAATAGATGAGCCTAGTTTGAAGCTGATCTATGAAAAATCTGGCGGGAGTATGAGAGATGCTATCTCTATTTTTGAGAAATTAATATCTTCATGTTATGGTGAGGAGATTACTCTAGGAAAGACAGAGAAAATCTTAGGAGTTATCCCGGAAAAAAAACTGGCAGAATTTTTGGAGATCATCTCAAAAAATGACCTGGTTAACGGGATCAACTTTTTAGATAACTTATGGAACGACTCTATAAATGTAGAGGATTTTTTAAAAAGTTTTGCCTACTACCTAAAGGAATTGATGATTGAAAAAAAATCACCATTTAATATAATGAAAACTATAGCAATTATAGAAGACATATTTGAAGTGATGGGTAAATTTAGATATGAAGAGGATAAGAGGATCTTAGGTTATGTAATCTTGCACAAGATAACAGAGTTTAAAGAAAACGTAGGGGTTATTCATGAATCATCCGTACAAGAAAAGATAGTAGAGAAGATTGTGGAAAAAATAGTATATGTAGAAAAAGAGGTCTCTGACAAATCATCTGAAGAGGCAGCAGAAACTCCTAAAATTGTGGAAAAAACAGTGGATATAAGTATAGAGGATGTCAGGACAAATTGGAATGACATTGTAAATGAATCTAAAAGAAGAAAGATGCCTTTAATCTCATTTTTATCTACTGCTACACCTACTAAGATAGAAGATGGAATTTTACATATTGGATTCTATGCAGAGAATAGATTCCACAAGGAAAGTATGGAAAAACCTTATTACAACGATATATTCCTAGGAGTACTCAAGGACAAATTTGGAGGGATAGTAATTGTAAAATATGACCTTTTAAATGAAAAGAATAAAGTTGTAGAGGGGAAAAGTGATTTTGTAGAAAGAGTAGTAGACTTTTTCGATGGTGAGCTTATCTAATTCTTAACTAATTATGGGAATTATGATACAATAAGGACTGTGGAAGTAAATGAAAAGGGAGGCACAAATCATGATTAGAGTAACGATAAATATCATCTTATTATTTTTAGTATCATCATTGATACCGCTGGGGTCGTTTATCTTGCCGGCCTATAAAATAAAAAAATTACCGAAATTAAATTCTAAAAACAGACTCTTGGCAAACTTAATTTCTGGTGGAGTAATATATTTTATAGATGATAAATTGTTCTTTGTCTATGTAGGTTTTTTCCTCTTATTAGAAGGAGCCTATTATCTGTTTGAAATGACTTCGATAGAAATATTTGATAGGATCTTTATTTCAACTACAATAACTACAGCAGTGGGATATCTGCTTATGAAAGCATTTATCGGGACACCAGATAATCTGATAACGATCATGGACGGTATGTATAGGGAATATCTAATTTTAGATCAAACTGTGATAACTACCATGATGGGCTATATTAAACAGCATCTATTATTTATAATGTTTACCTATTCATTGGTGATAAATTATTTTACATATTTTATATTAAAAGGAAAAACATATAGAAAATGGAATGTTTCTTATTTGTGGATATTGGTATATATAGTTACATTTTTTATAGATAAGACTCTGAAAATTGATAATTTTTATGTTAAGAATTTATATTCAATAACTACTTTGATCTATGTAATTTATGGAATTAAAGTATTATATAGTATGTTCAGGGAAAAGATAAAATGGAGAGTTTATGGAAAGGGACTAGCAATAGTAACTGCATGTTTTTTCCCAATAGGGATTTTTATTTTAGGAGTAATGAATAGTTTTGGAATAATAAAAATAAAAAATAGGAAGAAATAACTCTCCCTACCCTCTCTTTAATTAAAGTGAGGGGAAATATATAAATTTAGGAGGAAGTAAATGTCAAAATTAAAAGTAATACTTAATACAGATGTAGCAGGACAAGGAAGAAAAGGTGACATAGTAAGTGTATCGGAAGGGTATGCTAAAAACTTCTTATTAAAAGGGAATAAAGGAATTATAGCTACTGATGAAGAGATGAAAAAATTAGAGGCTAAAAAAAATAAAGCAGCAGCAAAAGATCAGGCTGAAACTGCCGTGGCAGAGGAACAAGCTAAGGCGTTGAGTGAAAAAACTTTATTTATGAAGGTAAAAGCTGGAGAAAATGGAAAGGTATTTGGTTCTATAACTAATAAAGAGATAGCTGAGGCAATAAAAACTCAATTTGATATGGTGATAGATAAGAAAAAAATAGATGGAAGTATAAAAAAAATAGGTGAACACAAAGTAAATTTAAAATTACACAAAGGTGTAAAGGCTAGCTTAAAAGTAATAGC
>DAOUPY010000183.1 GCA_030625925.1 Fusobacteriaceae bacterium
ATGAAAGTTTTGATAATAGGAGATGTGGTTGGTAAACCAGGTAGAAATATCTTGACCGACTATTTAGAAAGAAAAAAAAGTGAATATGACCTGATCGTTGTCAATGGTGAAAATGCCGCTGCAGGATTTGGACTTACTGAAAAAATAGCCAAACAATTTTATGAGATCGGAGTAGATGCCATTACTTCTGGTAACCATATTTGGGATAAAAAAGAGATGGTGGAGTATCTTAAAACTGATCATAAAATTTTAAGACCATTAAACTATCCAAAGGGAGTACCTGGAGTAGGTTGGAATATCTTTACAACTCCAACAGGGGAGAAAGTAGGAGTTGTTTCATTACAAGGCAGGATCTTTATGCCTCCTATTGACTGTCCATTCCAAAGGATCACAGAAGTTTTAGACGAAATTAGAAAAAAAACCACTAATATTATCGTAGATTTCCATGCTGAGGCTACATCTGAAAAGATGGCTATGGGAAGATTTCTTGATGGTAAAGTTTCAGTAGTCTTAGGAACTCATACCCACATTCAAACTTCTGACAGCAGAATTTTAGATGGTGGTACCGGGTATATCACAGATGTTGGGATGACTGGATCTCATGACGGAATAATCGGAATGACTATAGATTCAGTTTTACCTAGATTTTTGACTTCCCTGCCTACCAAGTTCGTTATTTGCAACGACAATGTAAGGATCAATGGTATCGAGGTAGAATTAGACCAATACGGTAAATGCAGTGATATCAAGAGGGTAGACCTGTCTATCGAAGAATTAGACTTTGCAGATTTTCTGTAAATTCAATTGATAGTTGATAAAATTATTAGTCAGCATTATTAAAATAACTAAAAAGAACGTTGAATAATTTTCAATTATAATTTTTCAATTTTCAATTAAAATAAAAGGGAGTTTTATTTTTTATGAATATATTAATTTCGAATGATGACGGGATCTATGCTGAAGGGATCAAAATCCTGGTCAGCTATCTTCAAGATGCCGGACATACAACACGTGTAGTCGCTCCCCTGGAGGAGCAAAGCGGTACTGGGCATGGTATCACCCTGCACCAACCTTTGAGAGTGAAGGAAGTTTATAGAGATAACCAGCTATTTGGTCATTCTGTTTCCGGGAAACCTGCTGATACTGTAAAAGTAGCACTAGCCCACCTATACGACGAAAAAGATATTGACTTTGTCATCTCTGGAATAAATCGTGGAGCTAATTTAGGAACCGATCTATTTTATTCTGGGACTTTTGCTGCTGCTTCTGAAGGTACGTTTTGGAGAAAGAACGCCATCGCTCTCTCCCTTGTTGTAGATGGAAATGATCTATACTTTGAGAGTGCAGGAAAATTTATAGTTGAATATTTAAAAACAATAAAAGATTTACAATTTCCTATTGGAACTCTTTTGAATATCAATGTTCCCAACCTTCCCATGGAGGAAATTAAAGGAGTTAAGTATACCAAACAGAGTAATAGAAAATTCCAGGAAAAATTAATAGAAAGGGAAGATTCCCAAGGAAATAAATATTTTTGGTTGGGTGGACACCCTATAAAAGGTGACCATGTGGAGAATTCAGATTTAGATGCTATTGAAAATGGATATATATCTATAACTCCAGTTAAATTAAATTTATATGATAATGAATTAGAAGTATTGCTGACAAAAAAGTAGCCCTCTTTCTTTTTATGGTTGATTTCACGAGTATTAAAATTAAAACTTAATTTTAAATATGAACCTATTTAAGAATGATGATGAAAAATTAAAAAATTAATGATTTTAAGAAAAAAGCACAGAAAAGAATGCTTGCATTCTTTTCTATATAATTTAAATTTGGTTGTCCTATGGGAAACCATAAAAGGAAGGGAACGAATATATGAAATTAATAGAAGTTAGATTAATATTTGAAGCCGATGAGCCTCAATATGTAAAAAAAGAAATAACCGATTTATTCTATGAATTCGGAGTACAAGGACTTAAGATCGACGAACCTATGGAGAGAGATTCTCTGGACTATTATAGAGATGAAAAGATATTTTTACAGAGAGATTATGCTGTATCAGCATATTTCCCTATAAATTTATACGTGGAGAAGAAAAAATCCCTTATAACTAATACTTTTGAAGAAAAGTTTAAAGATAGAGAGGATCTTATTTATTCATTGGATTTTTATGAATTAGATGAAGAGGATTACCAAAATTCTTGGAAAAAATACCTTTATCCTGAAAAAGTGAGTGAAAGATTTGTGGTAAAACCTACTTGGCGTGAATATGAGGCCGATGAGGATGAGATCGTAATTGAGTTAGATCCTGGAAGAGCCTTTGGAACTGGTTCTCATCCGACTACTTCCCTTTGTATCAAACAGATGGAAGAATATATCCATGAAGGAAACTCTGTCATAGATGTGGGAACTGGATCCGGAATACTTATGGTTGCGGCCAATAAATTGGGAGCATCTGAGGTATGGGGTGTTGATATCGACCCTCTGGCTGTAGAAGTGGCCAAAGAAAACTTGGAGCTGAATAAGGTCGATATGAACACTATAAAACTATTCAAAGGTGATCTGGTTAAAGTTGTAGAAGATAAAAAATTTGATGTAGTGGTAGCTAATATCTTAGCTGATGTAATCTTACTCCTACTAAACGATATGTCCACAGTTGTAAAAAAAGGCGGTCTTATGATCTTATCTGGAATAATTGAAGATAAAGCTAATGAGATAAAGAAAAGAATAATTTCATTGGGATACGAAGTTATTTCAGAAACAAAAGATAAAGAATGGGTAAGTTTTACTGCTAGAGCGTAATGATAAACGGAGGTTTAAATTTTGAGTATTATAATAAAAAAATGTAACGGTTGTGGTATTGAACTACAAAGTGAAGATAAAAATAAACATGGTTATGTTCCTAAAGAGATGTTAAAAGGAAAGAAAAGTGCAACCTGCCAAAGATGTTTTAAATTAACTAACTACGGTGATTTTATTCCTATGGAGATGACTGCTGAAGATTATAGAAAAGAAGTCCAGCGTTGTGCTAAGAGTGCTAAGATTGTCTTAGCTGTATTCGACATCATTGATTTTGAAGGATCATTTGATAATGAAATTTTAGATATTTTAAGAGAGAAAGATTCTATTATAATCATCAACAAGGTAGATTTAATTCCTGGTGAAAAACATGCCAGTGAGGTATCTGACTGGGTGAAAAAAAGACTGGCAGAGGAAGGAATCGTTCCCCTGGATATCGCCATAGTCAGCGCTAAAAACACCTATGGTATCAATGGTATCATCAGAAAGATAAATCATTTCTGCCCGCATGGTGCTAAAGTTATGGTAATGGGTACTACAAATGTTGGAAAATCTAGTATCATCAACAGGTTATTAGGAGAGAAGAAAGCTACTATCTCTAAATATCCAGGTACTACACTTAAATCAACTAAAAATGTAATCCCTAACTCTAATATCACTATAATAGATACTCCTGGACTGATTCCTACTGGAAGAATATCTGACCTAGTCTGTGAAACGTGTCATTTGGATATTGTTCCTTCTAAGGAGATCTCTAGAAAAACATTTAAAGTCAATGCTGACAAGATAATCTTAATCGGTGGATTAGTTAAAGTAAAAGTACTGACTGATGATGAGATGAAGCCTATCTTCAGTATATTCGCTTCTAAAAATGTAACTTTCCACGATACAAAAGAGGACAGAGTAGAAAAACTTATTACAGAACACACGGGAACTTTGATAACTCCCCCATGTGAGAAATGTAAGGATGAATTCTATGCTCTTCCTACAAAAACTGAAGTTTATGATCTAAATGTAGGAGAGGAGCTTGTCTTTAAAGGACTTGGATGGATTTCTGTAAAAAGAGGACCATTAAAAGTAGAAATTACCCTTCCAGAAGCAGCAGAGGTAATGGTAAGAGATGCATTTATTCAACCAAAAAGACCAATTAAATAAGAAAAACAAAAATGGAAGGGTCCACCCTTCCATTTTTTATTTCTCTATTATTCTATTTACAGCTATACCTAACCCCATAAAAAACCAAAAATATGGTGCCACTGACACTGCACTGTCATTGAACATCCCGGCGGCTAAATAACTACTTACAGCCAATGCTGTGGCTAAACCAACAATTTCATAAAAACCATTAAATTCTCTGTTCCTATAAATTTTTATAGACTGAATCAGATAAGCTCCCACTAAAATTATAAAACCTGTAAAAAATAAATACCCCATGTTAATAAGCATCTGCAAATATAGATTATGGGGTTTATCCACTATCATACTAGGATTCCCATAGGCTATTTGTTTTCCGAAGTTATCCTCCTGCGGGAAGATTAAAGAATAGGTGTCAGGTCCTCCTCCTAAAAATCCTGTTTTCTTTAATTTTGGAATAGTTCTCGACCAGATATATACTCTGGAAGTCCCCCTAGTCTCATATCCATCCATCCATTTTACTCTGTCTGCCATATATATATCGGTGAGCCGTCCCTGAAACCCAATAGTTTTAAAGCCATTCTCTCTCAAAATTAAGGGGTAGCTAAATCTATCATAACTAACCTCATAGTAGTCTTCCTCTTTTTTTTCCAGCTCAAATTTTTCGTACCTTCTATC
>DAOUPY010000328.1 GCA_030625925.1 Fusobacteriaceae bacterium
AATTATCACTCCAAATCTGCCGGAAGCGGAGATATTATGCGGCTTTAAGATAAATAATGAAGACGAAATGAGGAGAGCCTGCCAGGAGATATCCAGTTATTATAAGGGGTATATCCTAATAAAGGGAGGACATCTTGAAACCAGTGAAAAAGCGATTGATATCCTTTACAAAGATGGGAAATATGAGAGTTTTGAAAATGATTTTATAGACAATAAAAATACTCATGGGACAGGATGCACACTTTCTAGTGCTATTGCTGCTAACTTAGCTTTAGGTAAAGGTGTAGAAGAGTCGGTGAAAAAAGCAAAAGATTACGTGTATAGTGCAATTTCAAGTAAGATAGACCTCGGGAAGGGAAAAGGACCTATTAATCATATGTATAAATTTAATTTAGGAGGTAAAAATTAATAGATATTATCTACCTTATGACAATATTAGGAATATTTATCCTAGTATATTTTTATGGATATGGAAATGGGAATTGGTTAGGTTATTAAAAAAATGTATAACATATATTAAGAGAAAAAAATTGATTAAAAAAGGTGATTTCTATATTTAAATAGGGATCATTTTTTTATTTTGGTGCAGCATCACGTTGCTTTTTTATGAATAAAGAGAATATTTTGGTATACTTATAAAAAGAAACCTTTATCTTTTAAATGTTTAAGAAAGGATGAAGGTATAAAAAAATAGGAGGTTGTAAAATGATAAAAAAAGTTAGATATTTATTATTTATCTTATCTGTCTTAGCTTTGGCAGGGTGTAGTAATGCAGAGGAAAGGATAAATAGCAAAGCTGTATCGGAGATAGACAGGGGGAATTTCATACAGGCATCCTACATGTTAAATGATGCCATTAAGATCAATCCCAATTATTTGGATGGGATGGTTAACTATAGAAATGTATACCCACGGGCATTGGATCAGGCTGTTGAAAAAATAGGTGGATATCAGAAAGTATCAGATTATAAGCTGGAAGCCTATGCTTATGAGGACCTCCTCAAATTAAAAAATAACTACTACTATGCAGATGATCTTATCCACCAAAAATTAGGGATGAGTTTAGAGGTGCCGACTATTGAGGAGTTGTACAAGTTAAAGACCACCATGGGTACGGTGTACTACAGTGCTGGGAATGAATTGGAAGGCAGGAAATTAAACAGGATGGAGAAAAGGGAAAAATATTTTCTCTATGAAAGAGGTGTGGAGCTGTCCCCTAAATATAAAAATATGGCAGACCGCCGTGAAAAAGCCTATGGTGAAGCTCTGGTTAAAGCTATGATTAGATTTTCTGAAAATACCCCTGCTTTGTATAGAAATAATCTAGATGCCCAAGTAAAGGGGAATATTGCTGAGGGGGAAAAAAGAACCCTTGTGAGGATAGTTCCTTTGGATGAAAATAAATTTGTAGATGCATGGGAGAACAACAGAGTTGACCTCAAAATAAATACAGGGATAAAAATAAATCTAAATTATCTAACAGCAACTCCTGAATCTGTTAAAAATTCTATGAAACCTTTAACTTGGTCTGAACAATATGTGGTTAATACTAAAAATGGTCCTGTAGTAAAAAACATAAAAAAAACATATTTCAGGCATGATTTTTATAAATCAGCAGATGTAAAGGTAAGTTTTACATATATCATGAAAGATATCTCCAGCGGAGAAATCATAGGGTCTGGAACGTTTGACGGGATAGGAGAAGACAAATACCAATGGTCAACTTTTTCAGGAAATATTCCCAAAGGCCAGGCCAGAGGAGTTTATGTAAGAAAATTAAAATCTAAGAAAGAGTTGACAGAGATGGCACTGGCAGATGCAGTATCTAAGATGTCACGGGATATATCGGAAAAAATTTAAGTTGACAAAAAGAAAAACGTATATTAAACTAATGTTAAGAAATAAACAATAATTAAGGAGTGGTTATGACTAATAGGGAAAGGGAAGTTTTAAAATTAATTGAAAGCAACCCCATGATCTCCCAAGAGGAGATAGCGAATATTCTTGAAATTACAAGGTCTTCTGTAGCAGTTCATATAAGTAATCTCATGAAGAAAGGTGTGATTGTGGGAAAGGGTTATGTTTTATCTAAGGAAGAATCATATATTTGCGTGGTTGGGGGATCAAATATTGATATTCAAGGATACCCTAAAGATTCACTTATTCCAGGTGATTCCAATCCAGGAAGCGTAAAAACATCCTTAGGTGGTGTAGGAAGAAATATTGCAGAAAATCTCACAAGATTAGGGGTAAAAACTAAGTTTTTAAGTGTTGTAGGAGATGATGAGAATGGAAAAAGAATTCTTAATCATGCTAAATCAATAAATCTTCATATGGAAAATAGCTTGGTGGTCAAAGGCGAGAGCACCTCTACCTACCTCTGTGTATTGGATGAAAAAAGAGATATGAATGTAGCTATATCCTATATGGATATCTTAAAAAACATGGATATAGACTATATAAAAAAGAATGATTATATCATTAAAAATTCAAAATTTTGTATAGTAGATGCCAACCTTCCTGAGATCTTGGAATATTTGGTGACAACCTATGATGTTCCCTTTATTTTGGATAGTGTATCAGCGAGTAAGGCTAAGAAAATAAAGGATTTTGTGGGATATTTCCATACGATTAAACCCAATAAGACAGAAGCTGAAGTTTTATCAGGGATTGCCATAAAGGATGAAGCGGATCTTATAAAGGCAGGACAGTACTTTGTAAATAAGGGTGTAAAGAATGTCTTTATTACCTTAGGAGCTGAAGGAGTATACTATAAAACTCCCAAAACAGAAGGGATCATAGTACCGCCTACTATGGAAATGGTGGGAGCCACAGGAGCAGGAGATGCTTTTGTAGCAGGATTAACCTATGGATTGTTCCATGATAAAAATATAGAGGAAGAGATAAAGTTTGCCATAGGTGCATCGATCTTGGCTATCTCCTCAGAG
>DAOUPY010000060.1 GCA_030625925.1 Fusobacteriaceae bacterium
TTTTAGGATTGGAGTAGTCAGTATAACATCTCCTATAGAACTCAGCCTTATTATTAATATCCTCATTTTTTCCCCCAATCTATATTACACTAGTTTTCTATCATTTTATTATACCATAATTATTATTTAAAATAAAAAAAACCTAGTCGGGTTTCCGACTAGGCCTGCTACATTTTCTATACTAACTCCACTTCTTCTCTTGTTTCCCTTGCTTCCTCTACAGACTTTCCTACAAACCTTACAGTAAGTATAGTTGCTAATATAGATATAGGTAAAACTATATAGATTGATATTCCCATTCCAACCGGCAGATATCCAAATAATACTGTGATAGCTCCTACCACAAGTGCATATACAACCTGAGTTTTAACATGCTCTATATGATCACATTCAGCTCCCATAGATGAAAGAATCGTTGTATCGGATATCGGTGAACAATGATCCCCGAAGATCGCTCCCGTAAGAACTGCTCCTATACCCATCACTATATATGATGATAATGTTTCCCCTGATAAGCCTGCTGCTCCACCGATTGCGTTAGCTAACGGTATTGCCATCGGCATCAATATTCCCATAGTTCCATAAGATGTCCCTGTAGAAAAAGCAATCGCTGATCCCAGGATAAATATTATAGATGGCAACAACGATTTAGGTATAGTTCCAGCCAGTGCATTTACCAGATATACCGATGTTCCCAATTCTTTTATCAGAGAAGTCAATGACCAAGCTAATAATAAGATAACTCCTGTTATCACCAATGATTTCATCCCATGTACCCAAGTATCAATTGCCTCTGAAAACTTAAATATCTTCTTAGTTATTCCCATAACGATAGCTACTATCGATGCAAACAATGCCGCTTGGAATATTACCAATGATGCATCTGCATTTCCAAAGGTTTCCCTGATGGCATAAAATGACAGTGGAGAATTATTTACAGTATCCAATACCGATCCCTCTAAGTAACCCTTTCCATTTAGATAGAACCCTACAAAAGAACCTATGATCAATACCATAATCGGTATGATAGCATTCCATATATTTAACACCACTCCCTCTTTAGGAGCAATCATTTCGGCTTCTTCTTTGCTAACTTTAGCTGCTGAACCGCTTGTTACCTGACCAGTTGTTCTGGCTCTCTTTTCAGCCTTAGCCATAGGTCCAAATTCTCTCATAAAATATGCCGTCGAAGCTACAAATATTAACATCAAGATATTATAGAATCTATATGGAATTGTTTGTACGAAGATGCTGTATGCATTGATATTTTCAATTCCTATCAATGAATACCCATCTTTTATTACTGATATCTCATACCCTACCCAGGTAGAGATAAGTGCTATTCCTGCAATTGGAGCTGCTGTTGAATCTATTATAAACGCTAACTTTTCTCTGGATATTCTCATCTTATCTGTTATCGGTCTCATGATGGGTCCTACAATAAGTGCATTAGCGTAGTCATCAAAGAAGATAAATAATCCCATAACCCAGGTGATCAATTGAGCTGATCTGGGAGTTTTTGCTCTTTTAGCCAAAGATTCTGCCACGGCTCTGGCTCCTCCCATCTTAGAGATCAATGCTACCAATCCACCTATAGTTAAACACTGTAAAATTATACCTGCATTCCATGAATCTGCCATAGATCCGATTACTCTATTGGTTATATCGGAAAACCCTCCCAATAGACTAAATAAATAATTTTTCCCCTGAGTTATTCCCAGTAAAAAAGATCCCGAATAGATTCCTATAAACAACGACAAAATTACATTTTTAGTGATAAAAGCTAAAGCTATCGCTATAATTGGCGGAAGAAGTGTCCATGCACCTAAATTTAACGCTGCCTCTCCCGAATCTGCTCCAAACCCCAAACTACTCATAACACCTAACAATAATACAATTATTATACCTCTCATATCTTTCCTCCTTAGTTTTTTAGAAGAAGGGAGATCTTTTAACTCAAAAAAAAAGAGTTATCGGATCTCTACCGATAACTCTAATTTATAAACCTATAGTTATGTATAATAGGTCTTTATCTTAAAATCATTCGACAGCTCCCCATTATCATCTGATAATGACAGTCCTACAGATATTATCCATAGTCCCAACCTAAGATTTTGACAAATCTTAAATTTCGGCAAAACTTCCTTTCTTTTGGTCTCAAAGTCTATCCGACTCCTCCAAAATACTCCTAAGGTTTGCAACCTCTATCTTCATTCATATATTTTATGTTGAGACTAGTATATCTATTTCAGCTATATTTGTCAAACATATTTTTTATAATTTATATCTGTCTACCAATTTTAATCCTACAATACCACCTAGAATTAAGAATCCACCAAACACTATTCCACTCAACGACATAGAAGATAAAGCCGAGTAGAATGCTCCAATATTACATCCAGAACCAAGTCTAGCTCCATACCCCATAAATAATCCACCTAGAATATAACCTATAATCTTTCTTAGATCCATATTTTTAGTTATAGATAATCCACCTGCTAAAAGCGAAGCGACTACTGTACCAACCATGATCCCTAAGTTTCTAACGGATCCAGAATCATTAAAGAATCCATTTGCCATTATTTTTACAGCTTTATCCGTTTGGAAGAACCCGATTCCAGAAAGATCTACACCAAATAATTGTAAGATCCATCCTCCCCAGTAAGTGAATGTTGTTGAAACACCCCAGTTTTTTCCGGTAGTAGTCAATACTACTAAGAATATTACAGATAAAAGTACTCCTCCAACATAAAATGACCATCTTCTAACAAAGAACTTATGGTAAATTTCAAAAGATAACATCTTATACTCAGTTTCATCTTTTACCGGCAGATCTTTTTCCCATTCTTCATAAGTTTCCTTGGTATAAGTTCCCTCTTTTTTTCTTTTAGCTTCATATTTTTTTACCAGCATATACATAAGTCCGTAGAAAGCTAAAAATAACATTATAGAAGCAAAATAACCTATATAATCTGGGAAATAAAATTTGAATCCACGACCTAAAATCGAATGCTTTAGAGTATCCAAATGAGCTACACCAATTACCGATCCAAAACAGAAAAATAATAGTGATATTGCTGCCCTCACATATCCTTCTCCTAGATCTGTTAATGTTCCTGAGGCACATCCACCTGCAAACATCATACCTATTCCAAATACAAATGCTCCTATAACCGTCAACATACTGATTGTTTTCACAGATGATATCCCTGGTATTACCAGACCATTTATATGTGCATTATATTGAATAGCAGCGACTACTACAAGGGAAATACTAAGTAGAAATAACACAGCTTTTGGTAAAGATGAATCTCCCATATAGTGCATTTTTCTAACTATTCCTGCAAAACCAAATCTTGATCTTTGCATTACATAACCTATTCCTAAACCAGTTATTGTAAATAACCCCAACTTATGACTAACTCCGTTTACGTATGCTGTAAATACAATGGATATTGCAAAAAGTATCCAACCTAAATAAAATTGATTCTTTCTCATTGATTTTCTCCTCTTAAACAATTTAAAAATTTGTCTTTTTTTTTTTTAAAAAAGAGCTATAAGTTTATATAACTTACAACTCTTTTTTTAATCTATACTACTTTACTTTTTTAGCAAATCTATTTCCGAAAATTCCACCAGCTACTAGAGCGGCAAAGAAAACCCATCCAGATAGTGAGAAGTTTGCAATTGGAGTATATAGCGCTCCTACATTACAACCATTTGAAAGTCTTGTTCCAAATCCCATCAATAATCCACCCATAGCAAATAATATCGCTTCTTTAAAAGTAATCTTCAATTCCGATCTTACTGTTCCATGAAAAGTTCCTGCTAATAATAAACAGATGATCGTTCCTAGAATTATACCAAAATTTTGTACATTGATTGGATGATTAAAAAACGGCATTGTATATAATTTTTCTGGAAAATTAGTAAATTTAGACAAAGCTTCCGGTGATACTCCAAATACCATAAGTAACTTACCAAACCACCATCCGTAAGGTGTAGAAGCTCCCCAACCGGCTTTAGTTACACCCATTAATAATGTGAATATAGCAGTTATAACCATGGCTCCTGTTTTCATAGTCCAAGGTCTAACAAACATCAGCTCATATGTTTCTTCACTGAATAATTTAAATGGTTTATTAGCATCCACTGAACACTCTTTATATTGCTCCATCTCACTGGCTACACCGGTGAAAGTTCCTGCAGCTCTATGACCATCTTCATATTTTTTAGCTATATATACCACTATCCCTGCTAAAACTGCAGTTAAGATGGTAGCTCCTAAATAACCGTTTAATCCATCCCATTTAAATAGATCCGGGAAATATACTCCACCATATAATTTAGCGCCAGTTTCACTTGTTACCAATGATTTTCTTATCCAATCTGTTGGAATTCCAGCTTCTTGAACCCATGTGGCAGCTCTTTGAAAAGGGAACCCTAAGAATATACCCATTCCGAAAAACAATAGTGTGATTATTGCTCTCGGTAGTCCTGTTACTAAGTCTGTTAATACTCCAGATGCACAACAAGCTGAGAAAGTCATTCCAAATCCGAATAAGATTCCTCCTAAGACCAACCCTAAGTTGACTTGATTTACCCATAGATCGTATGAACTGGCATCTGCATTATATAAAAATGCAACCGATACTGCTGCTGACCCCAGGAACATCCACGCCAATACCTTCATCAATTTAGCAGATCCTGTATTATATGCTCTAGTTACCGATCCTGCAAATCCCATAAATCCCCTAGTTAATGCATATCCAAATCCTATTCCCGCTAACAGTCTAAAAAATAACATTGAGTTATCTAACATTGTTTTACCCATGATTAATGTTAATATTATAACTATTAATCCCATTAAATTTTGTCCTTTTTTCATTTTTTCCTCCCTATAAATACTAATTAAATTTTGTATATTTTTTCACGTTATATCTTGTAAAAATAAGGAGGAAGTTCTCCCCCTTTATTTTTTTACTTAAATTAATAATTTTTTTATTAGAACTTTGTATTTTCTAAAGTTGCACAACAACCAACACAGTCACCGATCATAATCTCTTCTCTAGTTTTATCATTATAACAAGATACTTCTTCATATACTTTTATAAATTCATAAGCTCCGGCAATATTTTTAGCATCAAAACCTTTAGCTTGTAACATCAATGCCATGTTGTAACTTCTCTCACCTGTTCTGCAGTGTACATATACAGGCTTAGTTTTATCTAGTTCATCTAATCTGTCTCTCATTTCACTCATTGGAATGTTTACAGCCCCTTTTACAGACCCTTCTTCGTATTCACAAACTTCTCTAACGTCGATTACCTGCTCTCCAGCTTTTAACAAGTCATATACTTCCATGAATGTTACTTGCTTGAACGTACCTTCGTTTAAGTTTGAACCAATGTATCCAACTTTATTCACTACATCTTTACCCGTTCCAAATGATGGAGCATAAGATAATTCTAAGTCAAATAGATCTTCAACTGTCATGTTTGCTTTGATTGCAGTAGCTATTACGTCTGCTCTCTTATCCGGTGCTCCTGTTGCTGCAAATTGAGCTCCTAAAACTTTTCCTGTTCCCTTTTCAAATAATAATTTAGAGAATACTAAATATGCTCCCGGCATGATTCCTACGATTCCTGGAGGTGCTGCATACACTACTTCATAGTCGATTCCTGAATCTTTTAACATCTTTTCAGATAATCCTGTAGAAGCTATATTCATATCAAATAATTTAACTACTCCTGACCCGATATAACCATTGTTTTTGATTGTTCTGCCATTGATCCTATCGGCAATTAATCTTCCCTGCTTATTAGCAGGACCTGCCATTGCCAATGGAACTAATTTTCCAGTTAATTGATGTCTCACTAAGATTGCGTCTCCAGCTGCATAAACATCTTTAGCAGTTGTTTCATAGTTATCATTAGTTACTATATACCCTCTGTCAGTTAGTTCTACACCTGAATCTTTTAAGAAACCAGTAGATGGTCTTACTCCTATAGCTAAGATTACCCCATCAGTTTCTATCTCTCTTCCAGACTTTAATAATACTTTTTTTGTGTCGAATCCCTCTACAAGGTCCTCTAATACTACTTCAATTCCGTGTTTAACCATTTCAGCTTGTCCAAAGTAAGATATCTCTCTATCTACGAATGGAATTATTTGATCAGTTCCCTCTACTAAAGTAACCTCGATTCCTGTTTCTCTCAAGTTTTCAGCAGCTTCTAATCCTATGAATCCTCCACCTACTACAGTGATATGTTTAGGATTTTTAGCTTTTACAAATTTCATTATCTTAGAAACATCAGGTACGGTCTTTAATACAAAATTATCTATCTTATCCAATCCTTTAAATGGAGGTACGATTGCGTCTGCTCCAGGAGATACTACAAGTGCATCATACTTTTCAGTAGTTACTTCCTTAGTTAAAACATTTTCTACTTCAATTGTTTTCGCTTCTGTATCCACAGATATGACGTTGCTATTTACTTTTGCATCTATATTATATTGACCCTTAAATTTTTCCGGTGTCATTAATATTAATGTTTCCTCACACTCTATTAAACCAGAGATATGATACGGTAGACAACAGTTTGAAAACGATACTACTGGACCTCTTTCAAACATTATTATTTCTGCGTTTTCATCTAATCTTCTAGCTCTTGCTGCGACTGATGCTCCTCCTGCTACTCCACCTACTATTAGTATTCTTTTACTCATTATCTTCCTCCTTATTTTATGTTGTATTTATTTTCACATTTATATTTATTATTCTTTAATTCCCTAATCCATCATACCCTGACCCAGTATATCAAATTAGAAAGCATGAGTCAACTTAAAATACATATTTTTTGCAGGATATTTCTTGATTTAGTTCACTTTTATCTTCTTTGGTACTTTTGCACTTTCAAAACCACTATAGACAGCACTAATTGTTTTTGTTTTATTTTTCTATATTTGCCTCGATATTTCATATAATAAAAATGGCTTCTAGAAATTTTTAACAATCTTCAATTATCGTTAACTTCGATAAAATTGACATAAAGTAATCATAAGGTTATAATATCTTTATTCTTAAAATCTAATTTACGAGGTATTTATTCATGGAAAATAAAACGATAACAACTACATATAATTCTGTTACACCCCAAGAAGCAAAAAAACTAATAACAAAAGAAAGTGATCTCATTATCATCGATGTACGAACTGAAAAAGAATTCTTATATGAAGGCCGGTTAGATGGCGCCATCTTAATAGACTATAATAAACCTCGTATCTTTAAAAGGGAGATCAAAAAACTAAATAAAAATACTAGATATCTTATCTACTGCGCTGCCGGGTATATAAGTAAGGATGCCTGTCTTGAGATGGCTGAATTAGGGTTTGAAAATATCTACGAGATGAAGGGTGGATTAAAATCTTGGCAGCAGGATCTAGATCTAGTCTGTACCATTTCAAAGTTAAATGATGAGGAGATAATCGAAGCCAGAAAAAAGATTATCACAAGGTTAAATAAAATTGAGGGTCAGATAAAAGGAATGAAAAAAATGCTGTTAAATGGTGAATATTGCGGCGATATATTAAACCAATCTTTAGCTGTAAAATCAGCTCTCAACAGCACAAACCAGGAGATTATGGAGATGTTTTCCAATGTCTGCATCACATCTCAAGAACAAAAGAAAGATTTTTTCAAATATTTAAAAAAATTAATGGGATAAAAAA
>DAOUPY010000478.1 GCA_030625925.1 Fusobacteriaceae bacterium
TGATAGTATACCTGTAAATAAATTATAAAAACAAATTACAAAAAGAGGAGGCTTAGCCATGTTAATGAACAGTAGGATAAGGAGAAGAAAATCACACCCAACTAAATTTATAAACAGGCTGATCTTCGGATAGACTTTTTGCAAAGATTAGAGATAGTAAAACTATGTCTCTATGAGTATATTAAGTATTGAAATTTTAGCCGTCAATTAATATGACGGCTTTTTTTATCCCAAGACCTGTAGTAAAACTACGTGTTTTGGGATTTTTTATTTATAAATAAGGAGGAAAGGCAAAATGGCATACTTAGAAATACTGAAGGGGATATTTATAGAGGGCGATAGATATATGTATATCCTAAAAGGATTATTATTTTCCATCAACGTAACAATTTTAGCAGCAATAATAGGGGTAGTATTAGGAGTGGTATTAGCACTCTGTAGATTGAGTCACTTCTACCCATTTAAAAATAAATTCAATCCATTGTCTAGAGGAGCATTGATCTATGTTGATTTGATCAGGGGTACACCGGCAGTGGTGCAGTTGATGGTTTTAGCTAATATAATCTTTGTGGGATCACTTAGAGATGTACCGATATTAGTAGTTGCAGGACTTGCATTTGGATTAAACAGTGCAGCCTATGTGGCAGAAATTATAAGAGCAGGAATACAGGGATTGGATAAGGGACAGAGTGAAGCAGCCAGAGCTCTGGGAATGAATTATTTAGTTACAATGAAGGAGGTAATAGTACCTCAGGCAGTGAGAAAAATCTTGCCAGCTCTGGTAAGTGAATTCATATCACTTTTAAAGGAAACTTCTATAGTAGGATTTATTGGAGGGGTAGATTTACTCCGTTCGGCAAATATAATCACCAGTCAAACCTATAGAGGAGTAGAACCACTCCTAGCAGTTGGTATAATCTATCTGATATTAACCAGTATATTTACTAAATTTATGAGAAAAATAGAAGAGAAGGTGAAGAACTAATGATTAAAATAAAAAATTTATATAAAAGTTTTGGAAGTTTAGAAGTACTGAAGGGAATAAGTAAGGAAATAAGTAAGGGTGAGGTAGTCGCAGTAATAGGACCCTCTGGATCGGGAAAATCTACCTTTTTAAGATGTATCAATATGCTGGAAGAGATAACTTCAGGGAAGGTAATTATAGAGGGAAAAGACATAACGGATCCTAAAGTTAACATAAATAAGGTCAGACAAAACGTAGGGATGGTATTCCAGCAT
Source organism: Fusobacteriaceae bacterium (assembly GCA_030625925.1). Classification (GTDB taxonomy): domain Bacteria; phylum Fusobacteriota; class Fusobacteriia; order Fusobacteriales; family Fusobacteriaceae; genus Psychrilyobacter. The sequence goes on from DAOUPY010000478.1 coordinate 1,240, forward strand.
TTCAATCTATTTCCTCACAAGACAGTGCTAGAAAATTTAATGCTGGCACCTATGAAGGTCAAAAAAATAAAAAAGGAAGAGATAATAAAAAAAGCAAAAAAATTGTTAAAAAGGGTAGGCTTGGAAGATAAAGAAAACTCTTACCCGGATTCATTATCAGGAGGGCAAAAACAAAGAATTGCCATAGCAAGAGCACTAGCCATGGAACCGGACACACTTTTGTTCGATGAACCTACTTCAGCCTTGGATCCTGAAATGGTAAGAGAGGTACTGGATGTAATCAGAGATTTGGCAAAATCTGGAATGACCATGATAGTTGTAACTCATGAAATGGGATTTGCCAAGAGTGTAGCTAACAGAGTGTTTTTTATGGATTACGGAGTTATCTTAGAAGATGCTGTTCCTAAGGAGTTATTTGAAACACCTAAACATGAGAGAACCAAAGAATTTTTGGACAAGGTATTGAATCATTAAAAAATAAACTTAATTATAAAACGGAGGAATAAAATGAAAAAGATAATGAAATTAATAGTGGCGGTAATAATAGGAATATTTATGGTGGCTTGTGGAAACAATGGCGAGGAAAAGGTGTCGAAGATCTATGTGGGAACCAATGCTGAATTTGCTCCCTTTGAATATTTAGAAGATGGAAAAACAGTGGGGTTTGATATGGATCTTATGGCAGAGATATCAAAGGAGATCGGAGTAGAGATAGAGATTAAGGATATGGCTTTTG
>DAOUPY010000193.1 GCA_030625925.1 Fusobacteriaceae bacterium
CGGCATTTAAGGCTATCGATAAGATTATAGATGTGGAATTTAAACTGAATAAATATGTTATAAAGGCAGTAACAGAGGGAAGTGATGCCCAGGGTGAGGTCTTCATAAGACTGGGTAAAGATAAGAAAAATTATAACGGCAGATATACAAGTACCGACATAGTAGAAGCCAGTATCATGGCATATATGGGAGCCATAAATAATTATTTTAACGAGGAAGGGAGAAGATAGATGACTATAATAGAGAAAATTTTAGCAAATAGATCGAATAAAGATGAGGTAAAACCTGGAGATAATATCTGGGTGGATGTGGATATCTTGATGACCCATGATGTATGCGGGCCGGGAACTATGGGAATATTCAAGGGGAATTTCGGCGAAGATGCCAAGGTATGGGACAAAGAAAAGATAGTTTTGATACCGGACCACTATATATTTACAAAAGATAAATATGCCATGAGAAATATAGAATATGTGACTAAATTTGCCAAAGAACAGGAGATTGTGCATTTTTATGAACCCTTTACCGATGACTACAAGGGTGTATGTCATATAGCTCTTGCAGAAGAAGGACACAATAAACCGGGAGATGTATTGTTTGGAACTGATTCCCATACATGTACTTCTGGAGCCTTTGGGCAGTTTGCTTCTGGGATAGGAAATACAGATGCAGGGTTTATTATGGGAACAGGGAAACTATGGGTGAGGGTACCTGAATCGATTAAATTCCAGTTTGAGGGTGAATTTCCCAGCTACATCATGGGAAAGGATGTAGTATTGCAGACAATAGGGGACATAGGATTTGATGGTGCGACATACCGATGTATGGAATATGGAGGAGATGCCATATCGAGATTAAATATGGAAGAGAGGATGACAATCTGTAATATGGCCATAGAAGCAGGAGGAAAGTGTGGAATAATAGCCGCCGATGAAATAACTAAAAAATATTTAGAGGAAAGGGGAGTAACCGATTATGAAGTCCATAACTCAGATAAAGATGCGGTCTATCATTCTGTTCATACCTATGATGCCAGTAAGATAATTCCAGTAGTTGCAAAACCCTATTCTCCCGGGAATGTAGAACCGGCAGAAAACTTATCCCATATAGAGGTAAGTAGGTCATATATAGGATCTTGTACAGGGGGAAAAACCACAGATTTTGTAGCAGCAGCTAAGATACTCAAAGGGGAAAAGGTAAAGATAGAAACCTTTATAGTTCCTGCTACAAGAAATGTAGAAAGAAATTTTGAAAAGATCAGGATAGGCGGGGAAACACTGAAAGAGATCTTTGAAAATGCCGGATGTAAGATAGGACCCCCATCGTGTGCAGCATGTTTAGGAGGACCAGAGGATACCTTTGGCCGAACTCACGCAGATGAGGTAGTTATATCTACAACCAACAGAAATTTTCATGGGAGGATGGGATCTATGGATTCCAAAGTATATCTGGCTTCTCCTTATACAGCTGCAGCATCAGCATTGACAGGAAAGATAACAGACCCAAGAAAATACATAAAAAAAATAGAGGTGGAAATAGATGGATAAGATAAGAGGAAAGGCATATGTAGTGGGAGATAATATTGATACTGATCAGATAATTCCGGCTATTCATTTGGTGTATAGAACGGATATAGAGGAAGAGGCTAAAAATTATGGTAGATACGCCATGTCTGGAATGGATCCTAAAACTATCGAAATACCTTTCATAGAGGGCAACAGATATGAATCGGATTATACAATAATGATTTCAGGAAAAAACTTTGGATGCGGATCATCCAGAGAACACGCTCCTCTTGCCCTTAATAAATCAGGGATAAAAGCAGTAGTAGCAGAGACATATGCAAGGATATTTTATAGAAATTCTGTAGATGGGGGATTTTTGATTCCCTATGAAAGCAAAGGCAGGCTGATAGATGAGATTAAAACTGGAGATGAGATAGAAATTTCAGAAAATATTTTAAAAAATATAACTACAAATAAAGAATATATCTTGGGAGAACTAGGAGATATAGAGGGGATAATAAGAGCCGGCGGGATATTTAATTACGCTGTGGAGAATGGGTTTATAACTAAATAGGTCTATATTAAATTAGGAGGATAAAGATGGAATATAAAATAGCAATAATGCCGGGAGACGGAATAGGTAGGGAAATAACAGAAGGAGCCGTAAGGGTCATAAAAAAAATAGAAGAAAAATATAACCATAAATTTAATATAAATTATGCCGATATTGGAGGAATAGCCATAGATAATCATGGGACTCCATTGCCTAAAAAAACAATTGAGATGTGCAAAAACAGTGATGGGATAATTTTGGGGGCTGTAGGAGGACCCACATGGGATCACCTCAAGGGGGAAGACAGACCGGAAAAGGGACTGCTGAATATCAGAAAAGAATTGGGACTCTATACAAATCTAAGACCGGCTATAGTCTATGAACCATTAAAAGATGCCTCTCCCTTGAAACCGGAGATAATAGGAGAGGGCCTGGATATCTGTATAGTCAGGGAACTGACCGGAGGAATTTATTTTGGAGAAAAAGGAGTGAAAGAGGACGGGACAGCCTACGACATCCTCTCCTACAATGAGGAAGAGGTAAAAAGGATAGCTGTAAAGGGGTTTGAAACAGCCATGAAGAGGGGTAAAAAACTGACAAGTGTGGATAAATCCAATGTATTGGAAAGTTCGAGGCTGTGGAGAAGAGTTGTAATAGAGGTTTCCAAAGATTACCCAGAGGTAGAATTAAACCATATGTATGTAGATAATGCAGCTATGCAGTTACTGATAAACCCGACTCAATTTGATGTTATCTTAACTATGAATATGTTTGGAGATATACTATCCGATGAAGCCAGCATGATAACGGGTTCCATTGGGATGCTGCCATCAGCCAGCATAGGAGAAAAATATGGCTTATATGAGCCGATCCATGGATCTGCACCAGATATAGCAGGGCAGGATATAGCCAATCCAATAGCTACTATCTTATCGGCAGCAATGATGTTTAAGTATTCTATGGGACTCCTAGAGGAAGGAACAGCCATAGAGAAAGCAGTGGAAAAAGTTTTAAATGACGGGATAAGAACAAGGGATATCTATACAGATTCAACTAAATTAGTTGGAACTCAGGAGATGGTAAGTTTAATAGTAGAAAATATTTAATGAATAACTGGTGTTTTGCCTTAATTTAAACCCTATAAACATTGATGTTATTCTTTAATTTTAAAGGTGTGTAATATCGTGAAAGTTCAGTGAATAATATATTCAAGGAGGAAAGATGATAGATACTAAAAAAATATGGATGAATGGTGAGATGATAGATCATGACAATGCTAAGGTTCACGTTTTGTCCCATGCAATGCATTATGGAAGTAGTTTTTTTGAAGGAATAAGAGCGTATAAAACACAGGAAGGAACGGCTATATTCAGATTAGATGAACATATTGACAGACTGTACAATTCTTGTAAAATATACAGAACTGAAATCCCGTATACCAAAGAAGAGATAAAAAAAGCGATATTCGACACCATCAAAATCAATGGTATAAAAACTGCCTATATCAGACCCTTGGTATACAGGGGATATAATTCTTTAGGAGTAGATCCATCTAATTGCCCCGTGGAAACAATGATTGCCACTTGGGAATGGGGAGCGTATTTAGGAGAGGAGGCTCTAACTAAAGGAGTAGATGTTTGTGTTTCATCTTGGAGAAGATTAGCTCCAAATACAATGCCTACGGCTGCCAAGGCTGGAGGAAATTATCTGAGTTCCCAGCTTATCAAGATGGAAGCACTGGAAAATGGGTATGATGAAGGTATAGCGCTAGATTATTCTGGGAATGTCAGTGAAGGGAGCGGGGAAAATTTATTTGTGATCTCTAATGGGAGGATATATTCTCCTCAATCAGGGTCATCAGCACTTATTGGTATTACACGTGATTCGGTAATAACAATAGCCCGTGACCTAGGGTACGAAGTTGTTGAGGAAACAATCTCCAGGGAATCATTATATACGGCAGATGAGCTCTTTTTTTCCGGTACTGCAGCTGAGATAACACCAATAGCCAGTGTTGATAAGATAAAAATTGGAAGGGGTCAAAGGGGGCCTATTACAGAAAAAATTCAAAAAGCGTTCTTTGAGATGACTGAGGGGAAAAATATTAAATATAATTCATGGTTAACCTACATTAAATAGGTTTTAAGATTAATTTTAAAAGCAAAAAAAAAGCAATGAGAAATTAATAGACAGAATGGACGAATAGTCGGTCAGAATTTAAAAATTCATTTAGTTTTTTAAGTTTAATTAGTAAATAAATAAAAGGAGTGGAAGATGAATTTAATCTTCTACTCCTTTTCAATTTTTATAGTTCCATTGTAGATTCTAAGGATTATTTTCTAATGATTTTTTTATTAGTAGTTTGAATATTGAGGATACCTAGAGTATTTTTAGTTGTTTATAAGGTATACTATTAG
>DAOUPY010000544.1 GCA_030625925.1 Fusobacteriaceae bacterium
TTTCACTGGCCGCCCTTTCAATGAGACTTCCATGACCCCTGTGAAGGTATCCCATGGTAGGAACAAAACCTATACTTTCACCTGCATCTTTCCATTCTTTGATTTTTTTTTGAATCTCTCCAATTCCCTTTATAACTTCCACGGCACTCCTCCTAATAAAGTTTTTCTAAGACCTCTTCCTTCATAGTGAAGGTATGTTCCACAGCAGGAAACTCGCCATCTCTTACCTGGTCTACATATTTTTTTATTCCCTCTTTTATCACCAGTCCTGCATCTGCAAAAGTTTTAACAAATTTAGGTTTAAAATCCTCATCCATATTGAGCATATCCTGATATACCAAGATCTGTCCGTCGCAACCTGCCCCTGAACCAATTCCTATGGTAGGTATAGATATACTTTTACTCACAAGGTCAGCCAGTTTTTCAGGGATACATTCAAGGACTATTGCAAATACCCCTGCCTCTTCTAAAAGTTTGGCATCTTCTATTATTTTTTTTGCTGCTTCTTCACTCTTTCCCTGTACCTTGAACCCTCCCATGATATTCAGGGATTGAGGTGTTAATCCCAGGTGGCCCATTACTGGTATTTGAGCATTTATAATACCCCTTACCTTATCTAAAATTTCCCTGCCGCCTTCCACCTTAACAGCATGGGCTTGTGTTTGTTTTATTATCTTTCCTGCATTATCCACTGCTTCTGCCAGAGTATTATGATAGGACATAAATGGCATATCTACTACCACCAGGGTGTTTTTTACTCCTCTGACCACTGCTCTGCCATGATGGATCATGTCTTCTACTGTCACTGCCAGAGTGGAATTATATCCTAGAGTTACCATTCCCAGAGAATCTCCTACTAGTATTCCATTGATCTCTGTTTCGTCTATAATTTTTGCCATGGTATAATCGTATGCTGTAAGCATGGAAAGTTTCTGCTCCTTCTTTTTAGAATTAACAAATGTTACTACTGTATTTTTCATCTTTTCTCCTCCAATATACCTTCTATATTTTTATTTCCACCAATAATTTTTAGGAGTTCCCTAGAACCTGCGAGATAGAGGTCTCGTTCCCACACTTCTTGAGAGTTTAAATGCCCTTTCAATGTATTTAAATCACCCCTATGGAGGGGGCCTGTAACGGAGTCTTTTATTCCCTTTTCTCCTATATTTTCAACAGTTTTCTCAACCAGGGGGAGGAGGATATCTTTAGCCTCTTCCTCTGAAAAACCACATCTTTCAAGGTTCATTATGCCTCTATGAATCATTGGTATTATCAGGTTAGATGCGTATACCCCGGCAAGATGATACCTCATTTTGAATTTTTTCTCCACACTAAAATATTTGTTTCCCAATCCCTCGATTAATTTTTTAGCCTGAGGAGAGTCCCCCTCTAAAACCAGGGACATCTCCTCCATACTTTTTATTTCTGT
>DAOUPY010000413.1 GCA_030625925.1 Fusobacteriaceae bacterium
ATCACCAAGATTTCTAAAGATTATTACACAATCTAAGAATCTTGAGAGAACTTAATTTGTATGTCGCTCTTAGTAGGATCACTATTATAAAAGCAACATCGCCTTCAAAATTAAAAGCTACAGAGTTACATTGATGATTTACACTGATTTCCTTAGGTTATATAACACAAAAAAACATTTTAAAACAAATAAAAACCTCCTACCTGTAATAGTCACACAGTTAGGAGATTTTTATTTATCTATTTTATTCTTTAAGGAAAGAAAGAAATGAAAAAAAATTTACTATTTTCATTTGCTTATACTTATCAGACGCAGTAAGTTTCAAAAAAGTTTAATTTTTTTTAATTAATCTACTTTTTTTAATAAAACATCTTTTGATGGGATTTCTAATAAGTTTTTTTCCTTTCTTATCACTATTCCTTCATCTATAAATTCTTTCAACACACGAGATAACGACGGTCTGGCAACACCAAACATTTGAGCTATTTCTTTCATAGAGTTTTGGAGTAATACGCAGTTATTTCTATTCATATTGTTGAGAAGATAAGCTATTAACTTGTTGTTTATACTTTTATTAGTAAAAGAAAACCAAATTTTCTTAGATAAAAATTGAGTTTTGTTACTTATTTCTCCTAAATAATTCTGTAAGAGCCTTTCGTTGAGCTGAAACATTTTTATAACTTCATCTTTAGATATATAAATTAGTTCCGAATCTGAAGCTGTCACCACGTCTACTGGAAATCTATTATCTTTTCCAAATATAAATGCCCCTGCTAAAACACTCCCTTCCGATAGTCTGTCCACCACTATAGAATCTCCATTTAATTTTTGCATTTCAGTATAGACTTCTCCCCGAGCTACTATTATTAGATCCTTTATCTCATCTCCTCTGAAAGCTACAATTTCATTTTTATCAAATTTTTTAACCTTATATTTTAATCCAATCAACAAAGCTTTTAACTCTTCCTCATGTATCTCCTTAAATATCACTACATTTTTTAACTTTTCAAATATATCCATAGTAATTCCTCCAATGGCATCCCATTAAACTAAGTTTATCTCCACTCAATATATAGATGCTTCAATTATCGCTTTTTATAATTCATTATATATTAGATAAGGATTAAAATTCAACCTGAAATAATTTTTAAAAAAAATAAAATTTCGTAACCTATGTTACAGGTGTTTAATGTCTTTTCATAGTATACTAAATTATAAAATAAAAAGTTGAGGTGACAAATAATGAATTATATAAAAAAAGAGATGACCTTAAAAGAAATTGTGAACACTTATCCAGAAACTATTGAATTTTTCAATTCAAAGGGATTTAAGGGATTAGACAATAAAAATTTACTCAATACAATAGGAAAGATCACTATACAAAAAGCTTTGGAAGCTAAAAAAATTAATGTAGATACATTTTTAGAACTGTTAAATGACATAATTGAGCAGGATAGAAATTCGGAAGATGTTAATTTAAGTAAAAAAATTAATGATGAAGGTGCTGTGTCTGTCATGGGGCTCCTGCCTTGCCCGGTTAAAAACCCGCTTTTAGAGGGATTGAAAAAATTCCAGTCAGAAACAGGGATGAAGATAAACCACGAATTAAAAGCTGCATCCAGCGGGCTTGACTGGCTAAAGGAAGATGTTATAAAAGCCAACCACCCTGAAAAACTGGCAGATATGTTTATCTCTGCCGGATTCGATCTTTTTTTCGAAGATGAACTTATGGGCAAATTCAAACATGAGGGGATCTTTAAAGATATCACCGGGATGACAGAGTACAATAAAGATTTCAACAATGAAAATATATCGCTGAAAGATCCAGATGGAGATTATTCTATGCTGGCAGTAGTTCCAGCTGTATTTTTAGTCAATACAGATGCCTTAGGGGACAGACCTTTCCCAAAATCCTGGGCTGACCTGTTAAAACCTGAATTTGAAAATTCAGTAAGTTTACCCATATCTGATTTTGATCTGTTTAATGCGATCTTGATCAGTATCTATAAAAACTATGGAGAAGACGGGGTTAAAAAATTAGGAAAAACACTCCTGCAAAATATGCATCCCTCTCAAATGGTTAAATCAAACAAACTAAAAGTAGATGTTCCAGCAGTAACAATCATGCCATATTTTTTCACTAAGATGACTGGACAAGGGGGACCAATGGTAGCACAATGGCCGGAAGATGGTGCCGCTCTTTCACCAATATTTATGCTGACTAAAAAATCCAAGGAAAAAGAATTAAAGCCCCTGGCAGACTTCTTTGCATCCAAAGAGATCGGTGAAATCTTATCCCACCAGGGACTATTTCCAACTGTAAACCCTGAAGTTGAAAACAACTTAGGAGATAAGACATTTATGTGGGTAGGATGGGATTATATAAAAAA
>DAOUPY010000127.1 GCA_030625925.1 Fusobacteriaceae bacterium
ATCTCTAGCCAGTTCTCTTTTAGTTCGCTCTAACTCCTCAAAAAGTTTTCCCAGACTTCCTTCTTTCTCCACATGAGCTACTAATATTTGATAATTTCCATTAGCTTCATAGAGGGTTACCCTTCCAAAAAGTTTTATCTTATCTCCCTCTTTTAAATCCTCTGGTATTTTTTTTAATTTATATCCAAAAGACACACATTTCACACTGGCCTTGCTGTCTTTTAGAGTGAAATACAGGTGACCACTCCTATAATAGTTTATTCCTGAAATTTCTCCTTTCAGAAAAAAGTTATTAAAATTATCGTTTCCCTCTAAATATTCCTTTACCATCTTATTCATTTGAGTTACTGTAAATATCCTATCCTTCATATATTTCTACCCTCTCTTGTCCTTCGGACACTCTCTCCCTTGACATCGTAAAAATCATATTTACTAAATATAAATTTTTCGTACTCGTCAATCGGGAGAAAGAAGTTTAATATTTTTTTACTTTTAGAAGCTACTATAGGTTTCTCCTTATTAAGGGAGAAATCCGACAACAAGGGAAGAGGGTCATTATATTTCCAATACTTTTATTCCACCTTCCCAAACAGTGATTTTTTTATCTTCAGATACCTTTATGGCTAAACCATATTTAGAACCGCTTATTGCGGCGGCTGTCCTAGCACCTTCTACTTTTTGCTTACTTCCATTCATATCTAATTTTACCAATCTGCCAAATGACAGGAGATTAAATTCACTGTCTAAAGTCACAGCTCCATCTACCTTGGATATTAATTTTAAATATTCAAAATTATGATTTCTTATTCGAGTATTCCTTTTATCTTTTAGAACTGTTCTCTTATATATACTGTGGTCTTCATTTCCATCTACAAATATTTTTTCCATCTCTCTGCCTTTTATAGCTCTCTCTAATACTATAAATAGTCCCCCCTTACCTTCTTCTAGGAGGTTTTTTATCAGACGTACTAAAATATCTACATTCATTATAATGTTTTCAATTATATCTTTTTTCTCTATTTTATCATTAAAAAGGTGAAATACAAAAGAATCCATATAAAATTTTTCTATAATCAAAAATTTTAATATATGAAATGATTTTAATTTCCATTTCCCTCCTCTATACGAAAGGTAGTTATCTATGGAATTCTGCAAATATAATTTTAATTCTCTATCTTTAATTTCCATATAGATATAGGGAAATTTCTCTTTTCTTTCCTTATTATAAGTATTAAAAAAAACTTTAGATGAAATCATCTTTTCATTGGAATATTTAGCCAATTTTTTTATCTTATCCTCGCTCAATTTAAACCCAGCCTTAATTTCTACATCTATACTATCTTTATCAATATAGTTTAAAATATTTTTAGATAACACTGATATAAATGAGGTTAAATACTCATTATTCTGGTTTCTTAATTTGACTAATATCCTTTCTTTGAACATTGTGTGTTTCTCTTCATTCACTCCTAATCCATAACCTCTAAAATCACTGCCTATAATTAAGACCAAATTATCCCCATTCAACATCTTCAAAGATAATTTTTCTTCAAAGATCTCCTCTATTTTTTTAGGAGTGTCAAAGGGAAGAAAATTCAATCCCATCTTTTTTAATTCTTCAGGGATAATTTCTCTATTTTTAAACAATAAAATATTTAAATTTGAGTTTTCCCCCTCATAAGTTTCGTTACAGATTCTCTTTACAACATTTATAAAATCCATCTGTTTATTTGCAGCTGCCAGCTTTCCATTTACCATATGGCCTATCAATTTTTGAGAAAACTCCTCTATTAGGTCGGTAAAGTAAACATTGTTATTATCCTCATAGTATTCCTCTAAGATTATATCTATAATTACAAAAATTTCACCTATCTGTTCGAGGGTTTTCTTAATAAATTTAGAATTGAATTCCGGTATAAACTCCACGTGATTCCCATGGGCTTTCAACTGTAATTTAATTCCTAAGAATTCACTCAGTTTCTCTAAAAATTCCCCATAATAATCTATTTTTTTCATTATCTCCCCTTTTTATTTCTAAAAATAATATTCTTTAAAGAGTACTTACTAGGCTTCTTGGATTTATTTTTATATTCCAAATGGTATTTTTCCATCATCTCTGCCATTCCTTTTCTCTCGTCATCATTTAATATCTTAAACATTTCTAAAAATTTCAACTTTTCACTGAGGGGTTCTCCTCCTAGCAATACATAGGCCATGGAATAAAATATACCTCTTTTTTCCATTGTGTTTTCCCCTGTTTCTTGGACTAACTTGTTGGTTACAAAAATTATTTCTATTTTTTTAGTCTTCAGTATAGTTTCTAGATCCCCTATCCTTTTCAGTTTAAAATAATTCAATAATTTTATTATCTCTACAGGTGCCTCCTGCCTAGTCTCCTCTTTTAAGTTAAGTTCTGCCAAGGTCTCTCTAAAAAGATTATTTAAGATAACATTGTTTTCCATGAAATACCTGATAGTTATATTATTTAACGGGCTGTCACTTGGCATATCTTTTCCAAGTTTCATGGAATCATGGACTTTTTCCTCATATTTTATAAGATCTCGTTTTATATTTACAAATTCCTTATCAGCTAACTCCAGTAAACTTGCCACTCTGGAGAAACTCCTTATCAATTCATCCGGGATTCCTATCCTGCTTTTATATCCCAAATCATGTTCTATAGTAGCCCAGGTATGCTGCAATAGGCTTCTTATCTGAATTTCAAACCTTATCCCTCTAAACTTTTTATACTTTTCTTCCAGTGGAAATGACACCACATAGTGCAGAGACATATATCCAAAAGATCTAGGATCCAATGCTTTTCTTTTGTCGATGGTATTTTTTTCATCTATTACAAAAAAATCTTTTATTTTTTCAGCAGCTATATCCACCTGGTCTTCCATAAAGGTAACCACCCTCACTCCTACAACATCGGTGATATCAGACAACCTTTGGTATTTCCTTCCCTTATCATGGATTTTTTTACTCAAACTCCCCTTGGTTTTTATCCTGAAATCTGTACTTTGAAGTCTGTATTCTCTATCTTCGATCTCATTATGAAAGGTTTCTTGTATGGTATCTACCATCTCCTTATAGATAGGCAGCATCTTGTCATATTTTTTTAAAAATCTGTCCACTTTTATGTTTTTCACGATTCCCTCCTAATTGCCTATATTTCCAATAATAGTTTATCTAATTTTAACATCTCATCTCTTTTTTCTATAGCTCCCTCAAAATCTAATTCTCCGGCTAATTTACTTATCTCTATCTTTAATCTTCCTATTTGCTCTATTATATCCTTTTTAGAACTATATATCATTGTTTCTTCGTTTATCTCATCTATATCTAAGCCATAATCTAGATTAAGCAGATCTTTAGATATCTCATTTATAGTCGACCTGGGATCTATATTATGAGTTTTATTGTATTCTATCTGAATTTGCCTTCTTCTATCCGTTTCTGAAATGGCTTCTCTCATAGATTTTGTCATGATATCAGCATACAAGATCGCTTCTCCATCTATATTTCTAGCAGCTCTTCCCATTGTTTGAATCAGTGATCTCTTACTTCTCAAAAAACCTTCTTTGTCTGCTTCTAATATAGCTACCAGCGATACCTCTGGTATATCCAGCCCTTCCCTTAATAGGTTTATTCCTACCAATACATCAAATTCCTTTTTTCTTAAGCCTCGAATTATCTCAATTCTTTCCAAGGTATCTATCCCAGAATGCATATACTTTACCCTCACCCCAAAATCAAGATAATATTCTGTCAGCTCCTCTGCCATTTTTTTCGTCAGTGTAGTCACCAAAACACATTGCTTTTTCTCTACCCTCAGTCTGATCTCTTCTAAGAGATCATCCACTTGGTTTTTAGCTGGCTTTATTATTATCTTAGGTTCTATGATCCCTGTAGGCCGTACCAGTTGTTCTGCAATTGCCTCACTATTTTCTAATTCGAAATCTCCAGGGGTAGCCGATACAAAAACCATCTGCCCTCCGACCTCCCTAAATTCTTCAAATTTTAAGGGTCTATTATCTAAGGCAGACGGCAGTCTAAATCCGTTTTCCACCAGAGTTGTTTTTCTAGATCTATCTCCTTTGTACATCCCGCCAATTTGAGCCAGTCCTATATGGGACTCATCTATGAAGATTAAAAAATCATCTGGAAAATATTCCAGTAGAGTGTGGGGTTTCTCCCCCTCTTTTTTCCCCGACAGATATCTCGAATAATTTTCTATTCCCTTACAGTAACCTATTTCTTTTATCATCTCTAGATCATACTCGGTTCTTTGTTTTATTCTCTGTGCTTCCAGGAGTTTTCCTGATCTTTCAAATTTTTCCACCTGGAGATCCAGATCACTTTTTATCTCTTCCATGATCTGCTCTAATTTCTCTCCCTCTGTCAGATAATGGGTAGCCGGCATGATCATTATTCTCTCTATATTTCTTTTTATGCTATGACCTGTCAAAGTATTTATTTCAGAGATGCTTTCTAGTTCATCTCCCCAATATTCCAGCCTGTATCCACTTTCTTGATAAACGGGATAGATATCTATGGTGTCTCCTTTAACTCTAAATTTTCCCCTTTCAAATGCTATATCATTTCTCTCGTACCTTAAATATATTAATTTTTTCATAACTTCTTCCCTGCTCATACCGCTCTTAAGATCTATAGCCAAGGTCATTTTTTTATATGTTTCAGGAGATCCTAAACCATAGATAGCCGATACAGAGGCTACTATTACAACATCCTTCCTCGTTAGAAGGGCTGCAGTGGCCGAATGGCGCATTTTATCTATCTCATCATTAATAGATGAGTCCTTTTCTATAAACGTGTCTGTAGAGGGAATATAAGCCTCTGGTTGATAGTAATCGTAGTAGGATACAAAGTATTCCACTGTATTCTCAGGAAAAAATTTTTTATATTCTGAATATAATTGTGCCGCCAATGTTTTATTGGGAGCCATAATAAGAGCAGGTCTATTGGTTTCTTTTATTATATTGGCTATGGTAAAGGTTTTTCCAGATCCCGTCACTCCTAATAATGTCTGATCTCTATAATCCTTATTCAGCCCCTCTACCAGAGTTTTTATAGCACTTGGCTGATCTCCTGTAGGAGTATATTTTGATACTAATTTGAACATCTTGGCTCCCCCTATTTTATTTATTTTCATCTGTCTTTTCTCTAAAAAGAGCAAAGGAATAAAAAAACAACATGACGCTGCATCCATAAATTTTATCGCAAAATTCTATGTCTACGAAATAGATCACTATCTCAAAATTCTATGTTTGTAAAATAAACTACAAGTATTTTGGTGATGCCATTCACTGGCAGAAATCTTGGTGATGCCGCTCGCTGGTAATATTTTAGAGATGCTCCTTGTGGGTATAATTTCCCAGACTATAAAAAAGAGCAGCTTAAGCTACTCTTTTTATCTTTCTTATATTTTAACTGTTTTCTTCTTAAATTTCAAAAAATTCCACTTTGTTTCTGCAGTTATTATAGCTATGAAGATGGCAAAGCCTCCAATAATCATATTGATAGTCA